>CAMOOA010000167.1 GCA_946621045.1 uncultured Erysipelotrichaceae bacterium | reverse complement strand
CGCATGATGGTACCGATCAGGAGCGGAACGAGGATCGCAGGGATACCTGCTTTAACGATTGCGTCAGCCATGATCTGTGCAGCACCGGTAGCCTTGACAACAGCACCGAGCGCGCCGCCGGCAGCGGTAATGAATACGATCGGACCTGCGTCTTTGCAGGCGTCGCCCATCATGCCGACAACGGTCTTGTTATCGAGATCCTTCGCAAGGCCGAATGCGCCGATGCAGAGGGAGATGAACAGAGCGATGATCGGAGTTCCGAGGAACTGAATGAACTGACCGAAGCCGGTAGCCTTGAGACCGGTCTGCCCGACGAGGGTGTTGAGGAGAATGAGGACAACCGGGAGAAGCAGGATGGTGAACGAGATGCCTGCGCCCGGAAGCTTCTCTGTGGAGAGAAGTTCTTCGAAATCGGAGTTCTCGAGTTCCTTGCCGGCATTCAGCTTGTCTTCGATGCGGTCAAGAACCTTGAGCTGTGCTTCGCTGTACTGGGAACGATCGATGTCGGACGGTACAACGAACTGACCTTCATACTTCTTTCCGAAATAACGGAAGACATAGATTGCGCAGATGAACAGCGGGATGGAGAACAGCAGACCGCAGATGATGAACATACCGAGGTCAATATTGATTCCGTTCTGCTGGAAGGTGCCAACAACAGCCAGAGGGCCCGGTGTCGGAGGAACCATGAAGTGAGTGATGTAGAGACCCATACCGAGGATTCCGCCGAGCCAGACCATGGACTTCTTGGTCAGACGGGAGAACTCTTTTGCGAGCGAGGACAGGATGACGAATCCGCTGTCGCAGAAGACCGGGATGGATACGACGAAGCCGGTGAGACCGAGAACGACATCTGCGTTCTTAACGCCGACTTTCTTGAGGATGGTGAGAGCCATACGCTTTGCGGCGCCGCTCTTTTCCATGAAGATACCCATGATGGTACCGAAACCGATGACGATACCGATGGATGTCATGGTGCTTCCGAATCCGCCTGTTACAGTGTTGACTGCGACAGAGAGAAGGTTGCCGCCTTCATTTCCGGTTCCGACCAGAAGTGCATTTCCGGAGAGAATACCGATCAGGATTGCGGAGATGATCATTGCCGGGAATGCATGCATTCTCGTGAAGATGATCATGAGCATCATGAGGATGATACCGATGAGCATTGCTAATACTGGATTCATAATTTTCCCCTTTCAAATTAAATCCTTTGTTTTAGATAACCGGCCCAAGGCAGTGAATATCGATTGCACTGAAATACTGAATCGCCTCGTTCTTCGTCATCCTTCCGTTCAGTACTTCGAGTAACAATGCGAAGGCCTCTTCGCCGACTTCCTCAATTGTTTTTTCGCCGGTAATGATCAGTCCGGCGTTGAGATCCATGTCGTCCTTCATGTTTTCAAATGTGTTCGGATTTCCACAGATCTTGATGACAGGCATGCTGGGGAAGCCCTGCGGGGCTCCGCGGCCTGTCGAGAAGCACATGAACTGTGCTCCGGTTGCGGCCATGCCGGTCAGGATTTCCGGTTCTCTTCCCGGGGAATCCTTGATCCAGAGACCTTTCTGTGTGGTGACATGTTCCGGATATTCCAGAACACCCTGGATCGGACGGGTGCCGCTCTTGACGATTGCGCCAAGGCTCTTTTCTTCAATACTGGAGAGACCGCCGGCGATGTTGCCCGGTGTCGGCTGTCCTCTGCGCATATCGCAGCCGATGCTCTTGGCACGTTCTTCCATCTCGTTGACGATCTGGAAGATTTTCTTTCCGACTTCTTCGTTTACCGCACGCTTTGCGAGCAGGTGTTCGCCGCCGAGGAATTCGGTGGTTTCGCCGAAGATAACCGTTGCGCCAAGATCGACGAGTTTATCCGCGACATAACCGATGACACAGTTGGAAGCCATTCCGCTTGTGGTATCGGATGCGCCGCACTTGATTGCCATGATGATTTCGGATACATCGGCCGGTTCTCTCTGGAGGCCGCTGATTTCCATGACCAGACGGCGGGCGATATCGGTTCCGATGCGGATTGCCTTGGATACGCCGCCGAGTTCCTGAATGTGGATGATCTCGGTCGGTTTTCCGGTGGCCTTGAGTTCTTCATACATTCTTGCGTGGTCGGTTCCTTCGCAGCCGAGGCTGACGATCAGAACTGCACCGACGTTCGGGCTCTTGCCGAGGCTGATCAGTGTTTCGGTAACACGATCGAGATCCGGCGGCAGCTGGCAGCATCCCTGATGATGCATGTAGGTAACGGTGCCCTGTACTTCACGGCAGATCGCGTTGGCGACATCATTGGCACAGGTGACGGCAGGAATTACTGCGACAAAGTTTCTGGATCCGACAGAGCCGTCCGGTCTGCGGTAGCCATACCATGTGGTCATTGCTTTTCCTCCTTCTCCCAGTCACCGCGTCCGCGCATGCTGTCGAGGTTGTGTACGTGTACGTATTCGCCTTTCTTGATTTCATGCGTTGCGATGCCGATTTCTTCGCCGTATTTGGTGATCTGTTCGTTTACATGAATGTCCTTTACGGCAATCTTGTGTCCGTAGGGGACATCGCCGATGACAGTGACAAGTTCCTTGTTTCCGCGCTTGTCACGGATCTCAACTTCCGTGCCGTCCTTGATTCCGTTTGCGAAGATCGTGGCGACATTGTCGAGATCGTTGACCTTTAATGCGATTTTCAGCTCTTCCATTACGAATGCCTCCTGTATTATTCCGGCGCAACTGCCAGGACACTGACACCGTCCGGGATGACGACAACGCTGGCATCTCTGCCTTTCATCTGGTACGCGATCTCAAGCGCTTCATCCGGTGTGCTTGCCGGAATCATATTGCAGCGCTTCACGGTTTCCGGATCGAGATACGTTGTGACAAGAATCATCTTGTGCTTATGCAGGATTCTGGCGTAGATCTGCGGGCACCACTGTTCCGGAATGGTTTCCTTTGCCGGGATCTTGGAGAGATATTCATCGATCTCTTCCGGAGTACCCATCTGAATCAGCCGTTCGAAGTGGGTTCCGCCCATGCCGTCTGCGCAGCTGCAGCACATGATGATGACGCCGTCTTCGCCGGCGCATGCTTCAGCGGTTGCGACTGCTTTCGGGCTCTGATAGAGGTTCTGATCGAGCGGGTAGCCGCCGTTGCTGGTGACGACGATGTCACCGGTAATGCTCGGGCACT
>CAMOOA010000166.1 GCA_946621045.1 uncultured Erysipelotrichaceae bacterium | reverse complement strand
CAGGCGCTGTCTGGCGCATTTTTTGTCTTTTATGGTGTCTACCATTAGCGTGTGAGGTGAACATCATGAAACAGACATTTCTTACGATTACACATCTGGATGACTATATGGCGTCTTCCTTTGTCCATCCGGGCGATACGCTCATCCTGAAAAAAGAACCGAATGAATACGATGATGAAGCCATTGCGGTCTATTCCCTGAACGGCGCAAAGTACGGCTTCGCCGCCAACAGCGCATCTTCTGTCGCAAGAGGTACACACTCTGCCGGTTATATTTACCGGGATTTTGATCAGGAGGCAAAATGCATTGTCCGCTTCCGTCTGGAGGACACTGCAATCGCTGAACTCGTATCGGAAGAGGAGAGCAGCGCACAGAACTGAACACACGAAAAGGAGGACCGCAATGACCGTTGATGAAGCAAAAGCACTGTATGAGAAATATAAGGAAGAAATCCACTGGCACAATAACCATGTCCATGAGGATGAACTGTTTGAAGTGACGGAGTTTCTTCTGCGTGAAACACAGGATCCCTGGTACAGCAGTGATCTCGGGTCGTTTTACTATGACCGGAGACAGTTTGATCTTGCGCTGAAGTACTATGAGATGACTTATGAGCTCGGTGATCATGACGTTGCCGTATGCCTGGGCTATATTTGGTACTACGGGCGGACCGGAAAAGTGGATTATGAAAAAGCATTCCGGTGGTTTTCCGAAGCTGCCCGGCTTGGGAATGATGAAGGGAAGCGGAAGCTTGCGGATATGTATAAGAACGGATATTTCGTGGAAAAAGATGAAGCGAAATACCGGGAGATCATTGAGGAGCTGTACGAAGCGCACAGGGATGATGAGCACCGGTTTCTCGAGCTTCCGGATATCTGTACGCGGCTGGCCGGAATCCGGAAGAAGGAGGGAAACATTGAAGAAGCAGTACGTCTTCTTCAGACCGCAAAGGAGGACCTTCCGATGCGTATGCATCTGTGTGAATTCTTCGGAGACATCAATGTCATGGACTGGCTGATCAATGATCTGTACTCCATGATTGAACCGGATTACTCCGACCTGGATATCTTTGACCTGTTTTATGTTCTGAAGAAACCGGGAACGGCTTCCTTCCGATACAAACGGAAAAAGTATGTGATCCGTTCTCTGATTGAAAACGGAGAATATGCGGTGACATTTGACGACCGCTGGTACCGTTCGGTAAATGAGCTGTTCCGGAACGCAAAACTGGACGGAAAACCGCTGTATGTCCGGTATCAGGAAATCTACAACATGGAGGTAAAACATGACTGAACTGATTAAAGTGAATGATGCGTCTTACATTCTGTATGAAGAACTGATTCTGAAAAAGGAGAACCTCCGGCGGGATGCGGTGAAGTTTTACGGCCAGTATCTGCGGCTGTTCGGTGACCAGCTGACGGAGGCATTCCGTAAGAAAATCGAATGTATCCGGAAGAAAAAGATGATTGCCTTCTGCCAGCGTTGCGTCAATCAGGGAAAGCCGATCAGCGGAACCGAACTGCACAGCACAGTGGACGCAGAGATGGAAGAATATGAGGCCGAACTGAAACAGATGGCGGAGGATACCGCCAATGCAATGAAGGCGAAAGCCATTTCCGCTGAGGACCTCCGGAAGATCCGGACGATTTATTACCGTCTGGCCCGAATGATTCACCCCGATATGCGGCCGGAAACCGCCGATGATCCGATTCTGCTGGACTACTGGAATCAGATCGTACTTGCCTATCGTCACAACCGGCTGAAGGAACTGGAGGAGCTGGAAGTTGCGGTGAATGCCTATCTGAGCGGACGTGGTATCCGTGCCGATAAGCCGGTAATTCCGGATATTGAGAAAAAGATTGCATGTGCGGAAAAGGAAATTGAGCGGATCATTTCCACGACTCCGTATACCTATCGCTTCCTTCTGGAAGACGATGCGGCTGTAAACCGGAAACTGGAGGAACTCCAGAATGAGATTGAGGAATATGCGCAGTATTCCGCAGAACTGGATGAGGTGCTGAGCCGGTTTGAAATCAGGGAGATGTATGCATGAAGAATGAACTGACACTGAAAAATGACGAGCTTCTGACCGTAGTGGAGGAGAAAAGCCTCGGGGAGATCCTCAAACCGCTGGTGAATGAAATTTATCTGTTTGACACCGTGATTGCCGGGACCACCTATGTTAAGGATCCTTCGGTATATGAAGCGCTGGAAGAAAATGAAAAGCTGACGCTGCAGAGAGAAGAAAACAAATTCGATGAGAGGGCGATTCTGATTCTGAATGCGCAGAAACAGAAGCTTGGTTATGTGCCGGAGCGCGACAATCAGGTATTCTCCCGCCTGATGGATGCGGGAAAACTGCTGATCGCAAAAGTGATTTCGGTCAGAAATCATGACGGCTTCTACCGCGTGCGGATCGGAATTTATCTGGTGGATTACTGAGTGAAATGAGATATATTTGCGACACTGCGTCCGATTTTGTTCTGTATTTCGGACGTGTTTTTTAAATACCCGGAACGACAGGTTCCGCTTCCTTGGTTAGATTTAGCTAATTCGAGGTACAATAAAACAGGAATCAGGAAGTACAGATGACATACGGAGAGAAGATACTGAAACGGAAGGCATTTATAAAAGCGGAGATGGACCGTCAGCTTGCGGAAGCGGAGAGTGACCGTATCTGGAAGGCAGCGGCAGTCCGTCTGGATGAGGTTCTGGAACATTACAAGTCCATCCCAAAAGGACAGCGCATGCATACGGACAATTTCATCTTTCCGGCGGCAGCGGTATATCTCACGCTGAAAGAATCCGCGGATGCACAGAAAGCGTATGACATCATTGAACAAGCCGCCATCGCAAACTGTGCGGAAATGAACAGGCGTCTTGTGAAGATGATGAAGCTTCCGGGAATGCCTTCCCTATTCATACATGCATGGGGCCCGGTCAGCCGGAAGATGTTCGGACCGGCATCCGGTTTTCAGAATGTGTTCTACCCGAAGAAAAAGGGAGAATACCGGATGGATATCATTGCCTGTCCGTATCACCGGTATTTCAGTGAGCTGGGCTGCCCGGAACTGACAAAGATCTTCTGTGACAATGATCTGCGTACCTACGGAAACCTTCCCGGGATCCGGTTCTGCCGGACCGGAACACTTGGGACCGGCAAAGAACGGTGCGATTTTCTTGTACAGAAACG
>CAMOOA010000165.1 GCA_946621045.1 uncultured Erysipelotrichaceae bacterium | reverse complement strand
CGGATTTTTCCAAATTGATTTCTAAAAGAAATATATGGAGGTCCGTTATGTATCAGAGAGAAGAACGAAATATTACCAAGACAACACTGAAGGAACGGGGCTGGTCCGATGCGCTGATCGAACAGCTTCTTCCACCGCCGATTGTCTGCCGCAATCCCTATTACCGAAAGATGAATATGTACCTGTGGAAGGAATATGATGTGCTGGAAGCGGAGAAACAGCCGGAATTCACAGCGCATCTGAAACGGCGGAGTGTGCATCAGAAGCGGGCACAGGCTGCGGTCCTCACAAAGAACCGGAAGATGCAGGAACGGCTGAGTGACGCGATTGCGCGGATCAGGGTGGAAGAAGCGGATTATGCACGGGTTGTTGATGACGCAGTCGATGCGAAACAGAACTGGTATGACATGACCGGACAGTATGACCGAAGCGTTTACGGTGCGGATCAGAAGACCATCGAACGATGGACGGTCAATTACATCCGGCATAACCTGACAACCTATGATTCGTTTCTGTATTCCGCAAAGGGAAAGACCGGAATATCCTTTGCCTATCCGCTGTACCGCAAGGCGGTGCTGGAGAAGATTGCGGAGGTGTATCCGTGGCTGTATGGGGAGTGTATGCGGCAGATGGAATACTGCGCTCCGATAAGCGGGACATCTCTGCCTGATAATGATTCAATGCGTGTTCCGGATGAGAAACCGGCAGAGGAAGAATCTGTCACAGCGGAAGCTGTTTCCGTGTAATTGCCTCTTTCCGGTACTTCAGCGGACTCATTCCCGTCATTGCGGAAAAGCGTGTGCTGAAAGAGGGATCATCGGTGAATCCTGTCGCCATGGCAATCTCATGCACGGTCATATCTGTCACTTCCAGATACTCTTTTGCCTTGGTGATGCGCAGGGAAAGAATGTGATTGTACGGGGTGGTTCCGATATACTTCCGGAACATGCGCATATACCATGCCTTGGACATATGCGCGATATCCATTAAAGTTTCCAGTCTGATCGGTTCGGTATAGTGCCGCTGTATATAGGCGGCGCTTTTTAATATCATTTCCTGGCTCTGCGATACCGGTTCTCCGGTATTGAGAATCATATCCGTCAGGATCTGATGGACCAGCAGGCTGTCCTGCAGGATCGTTTCGGAAGAGGTATTCTCCAGATTCTTAAGGATCTGATCAAGATGTTCCTGCATGGCAGGGGTATGAAAACGTACCGGGGTATTCCGTCCCTCCGGAATCAGAAGGTCTTCAAAGCCTGACATTCCGCTTCCGTCAAAATGAACCCAGTAATGCGTCCAGATACCGGTTTCCGAGTCTGTGTAATAGGACTGGGGCGTCCGGCAGTTGATGAGCAGCGCCTGACCGGGCAGAAGATGGATCACCGTGTCATTCTGGCGGATAATGCCGCAGCCGCTGATGGTATAGAACAGAAGATAACTGTCCTTGAAGTCACGTATCGTATTGAACTGGCTGTGCGCATAGAAAATGCCGGCTTCCGTACAGTAGAAGGGCTGTTTCAGTGCGAGATCCGCCGGTGTGGTCCGAAGCCAGAGGCTTCCAGTTTCAATATCCAGGTTATAGGTAAGCATAATTATTATTCCAAGTAGACTAATTCAAAAAAATAGAATACTTATCACAATGGAATGATAGTATATCCGCATTTATACTGCAATTAATCAAAACAGAAAATATCAAAAAAGGAGAACAACATGCCAAACTGTCATCTCGCGGTCGACATCGGTGCCTCTTCCGGAAGGCATATGATCGGATATCTCGAAGACGGGAAGATCTGTCTGAAGGAGCTCTACCGCTTTGAAAACCGGCTGATCCATAAAGATGATCATCTCTGCTGGGATATCGATCATCTGTATGAGGAAGTATTAAACGGCATTAAAGAATGCGCAAAACAGGGATATGCGCCTAAGACCATGGGCATTGATACCTGGGCCGTGGACTTTGTCCTGCTGGATCACAACGGAGAACGCATCGGGGATGCGGTATCGTACCGGGATGACCGGACGGATGCGATCCGGGATGAACTCGAACAGAAGGGCATTCTCTCCTTTGAAGAGCACTATGCCCGTACCGGCATTCAGTTTCAGAAATTCAATACCGTTTATCAGCTCCTCGCATTGAAGAAGGAACATCCGGAATATCTGGATCAGGCAGAGAGTCTGCTTATGATTCCGGATTATCTCAATTACCGGCTGACCGGAAAGAAAGCACAGGAATATACCAACGCCAGCACCACAGCGCTTGTTAACGCAGCGACCAATGACTGGGACAGAGAACTGATGAACCGGCTCGGTATACCGGAGCGGATCTTTGAAACAATCTCGCCGGCCGGAACGGTGCTCGGGGAATTCTCGGAAGCGATACAGAACGAAACCGGTCTGAACATGACTGTGATCCTGCCGGCAACACATGATACGGGAAGCGCCTATCTTGCGGTGCCCGCAAAAGATGAAAACGCAGTCTTCCTGTCTTCCGGCACCTGGTCCTTACTGGGCGTGGAAAACAAAGAGCCGATTACGACAGCGGAAAGCTGTGCGCAGAACTTTACGAATGAAGGCGGCTACGAATACCGCTTCCGTTATCTGAAAAACATTATGGGCCTCTGGATGATCCAGAGTATCCGCCGGGAGCTGAAGGATGAAAACGGAACACTGCCGTCTTTCCCGGAACTGATTGCGGCCGCAAAAGACGCGAAGGGATTTTCGTCCGTTGTGGATCCGGATGATGACCGCTTCCTGGCGCCGGCTTCAATGATTGAAGAAGTGAAACAGGCATGTCTGGATTCGGACCAGCCCGTTCCGGAAACGGCCGGGGAAGTGATGCAGACGGTGTACAATTCGCTGTCGCAGGATTACCGCAGGGCAGTGGAGTCGCTTCAGAAGCTGACCGGGAAAACCTATACTGCGCTGCATATTGTCGGCGGCGGAAGCCAGGACATGTATCTGAATCAGATGACCGCGGATGCGGCGGGGCTGCCGGTATATGCCGGGCCGACGGAAGGGACAGCACTCGGCAATCTGATCGTTCAGATGATTACTGCAGGGGAAATTGAAAGCCTGCAGAAGGCAAGAGATATCATTGGCAGAAGTTTTGAAATCAGGGAGGTAATGCCGCGATGAGTATCATGGATGTGAAATTTGTACAGGGATTTGTACGCATGTGCAATGACGGCTGGCTTCAGGGCTGGCA
>CAMOOA010000164.1 GCA_946621045.1 uncultured Erysipelotrichaceae bacterium | reverse complement strand
CTTTCGCGGTTCATATAGGCAAGTGTCAGCACCCGTCCGGTTTCATAATCCTGCACAATGCAGGGCACCAGCCCCTTTTCATCAAAGCGGATATCTTCTTCCTTGATCATAAGCGCACCGCAATCCCTTCTTCGTTCAGTTTCCGTTTCAGATCCGGAATCTTCACCTCGCCGAAATGGAAGATCGAAGCCGCAAGTCCCGCGCTGATGCCGGGAATCGTTTTGAACAATGTCACGAAATCTTCCGCAGACCCGGCTCCGCCTGAGGCGATAACAGGAACCTTAACGATCCGGTTGACCGCTTCCAGCATCTCGAGATCAAAGCCTTTCTTTACGCCGTCGGTATCGATGGAATTGAGCACCACTTCGCCAGCGCCGTTCTCCACACCCTGCCTGATCCACTCCAGCGCATCCAGTCCGGTATCGATGCGTCCGCCGTTCTGAAAGACACGGAACGTGCCGTCCACCCGTTTGACATCAACCGAAAGAACAACACACTGGCTGCCGTACTTTGCGGCAGCGTTAGGAATCAGATCCGGATTGCGTATTGCACCGCTGTTTACGCTGACCTTGTCCGCGCCGCAGTTGAGCACCCGTCCGAAGTCATCGACGGTATTGATTCCTCCGCCGACGGTCAGCGGAATGAAGATCTTTGACGCGGTCTTTGTCAGAATATCCGTAAACAGCTTCCGTCCTTCGTGCGAAGCGGTGATGTCATAGAAGACCAGTTCATCCGCACCGTTGTCGGAATAGTATTCCGCAAGGGCGACCGGATCATTGACATCCCGCAGCCCCTCAAAGTTTGTGCCCTTTACGACCCGTCCGTCCCGGACGTCGAGACAGGGAATAATCCGTTTTGTGATCATAAGCGTCCCTCCGCGGCCGCAATTCCGTCTTCCACCGTTACCGCACCGGTATACATTGCCTTGCCAAGGATCGCGCCATAGACGCCGATCTCCGCAAGGGCGCGGATATCATCGAGCGAGGACACGCCGCCGCTTGCGATGATATTGATACCATCAATGCCTGAGAGCCGGCGGTACAGGTCCCGGTTGGTCCCCTTCATTGCGCCGTCCCGGCTGATGTCTGTCGCAATCACGCAGGAAACGCCAAGATCCCGCAGATGCACGATGAATTCCTCCGCATCCCGGTCCGTTGTGGCGGTCCAGCCATGGGTTGCGACCTTGCCGTCGCGCGCATCCACGCCGACCGCAACTGCATCCCCGTAACGGTTCAGCGCTTCCTTCAGGAAGTCTTCATCTTCAATCGCCCGGGTGCCGATGATCACGCGTTTCACGCCTGCCCCAAGCAGGGTTTCAATCGTCTCAAAGGAACGGATCCCGCCCCCGGTTTCTACTGAGAGCCCGGTTTCCACGGTGATCCGGCGGATAATATCCAGATTCGGGGAAGTGCCGTCCCTGGCGCCTTCCAGATCAACCAGATGGATCCAGGATGCCCCCTTCTGTGCAATGGACTGCGCATAGGAAACCGGATCTTCGGTATAGACCGTCATCTGATCATACTGTCCCTTAAACAGACGGACACCCTTTTGTTCATATAAATCAATTGCCGGTAACAGAATCATACGGTTCTCCTTACAGACTGCAGAAATTCTTCAGAATGGAAAGCCCGGTCGCTCCGCTTTTTTCCGGATGAAACTGGGTTCCGTAAACATTGCCCTTTTCCACCGCGGCAGTTAACAGAATGCCGTATTCCGTTAATGCGCTGACATACGGTTCGCAGCCAAAGGCGGCATAGGAATGTACAAAGTAAACAAATGCATGTTCGGGAATATCCGCAAACAGGCGGGAATCCTTCTGAAAGGAAAGGCTGTTCCAGCCCATGTGGGGCACATCAAGATCTGCGCCGATGCGGGGTTCGATCGCATCCACGGTTCCCGGAATCAGACCGAGTCCTTCATGCCTTCCAAATTCCAGGCTCTCGTCAAACAGCAGCTGCATTCCCACACAGATGCCAAGGATCGGGGTTCCCTTTGCGGCGACTTCCTTCACCACATCGGACATTCCGGTTTCCTTCAGTTTGCGGGCCGCATCGCCGAATGCGCCGACACCCGGCAGGATCACATGATCCGCCTGCAGGATGCAGTCCCGCTCACGGGTCACAACGGCATCTGCGCCGATTGCCTGCAGGGAACTCTTCAGGGAGAAGAGATTTCCGACGCCGTAGTCAATGACCGCAATCATTCTTCTTCATCCTCAAAGCGGATCTCAATGGCACGGGCGTGTGCCGTGAGTCCTTCGGAACGCGCAAACAGGCTGACCTTCAGAGCATCCTTTGCGAGCGCATCCTTCGTGAAGTAGCTGTACTGCATCTTCTTCACAAAGTCATCCACGGACAGCGGACTGTAGAAGCGCGCCGTGCCCATGGTCGGAAGCGTATGGTTCGGACCGGCAAAATAGTCCCCCATCGGTTCCGGATTCCACCGGCCGAGGAATACCGAGCCGGCATTGGTGATCTGATTCAGTAGCGCAAACGGATCATCCACGCAGAGTTCAAGATGTTCGGGCGCAATCCGGTTGGATACCTTCGCCGCATCATTCAGATCATTCGTCACAATGATCTTTCCGTTATTGTCGATGGAGGGGCGGGCAATTGCCTCGCGCTCCAGTGTACTCAGCTGAATTTCGATTTCCGCCTGTACCTGCTCTGCAAGTTCCATCGAATCGGTGATCAGCACGGCAGATGCCATGCGGTCATGTTCTGCCTGGGAAAGCAGATCCGCCGCCACATAGCGGGGATTGGATTTTCCGTCGGCGATGATCAGAACTTCACTCGGACCGGCAACCATGTCGATGCCGACCTGGCCGAATACCTGTTTCTTCGCCTCCGCGACATAGGCATTTCCCGGACCGACGATCTTATCCACGGCGGGAATCGATTCGGTTCCGTAAGCCAGCGCCGCAACCGCCTGGGCACCGCCGACCTTATAGATACGGGTGATGCCGGCGATATAGGCCGCCGCAAGAATATTCGGACTGATCGTTCCGTCTTTGGAGGGCGGCGTAACCATGATGATTTCCTTTACCCCGGCAAGACGGGCCGGAACGGTATCCATCAGAACCGTGCTCGGATAGGCTGCGGTGCCGCCCGGCACATAGACACCGACCCGTTCCAGCGAAAGCACCCGCTGTCCCAGGACGACGCCTTCCTTTTCCATCATGGAAAAGTCATGCCGGATCTGTTTTTCGTGGTAGGCCGCAATATTCTGCGC
>CAMOOA010000163.1 GCA_946621045.1 uncultured Erysipelotrichaceae bacterium | reverse complement strand
CCCGAAGTACAGGAAGAAACTGCTGCTCCGGAAGTGGCGGCGCCGGCAGAAACCGAAGCTCCTGCACAGAGTGATGAAGGTGAAACTGCTGCCGGAAGTGATGCGCTTGTCGTTTACTTTTCAAGAACCGGAGAACAGTACACCGTCGGTGTGATCGATCACGGAAACACGGCAATCGTTGCGGAAATGATCGCGGAAAAAACCGGGGCTGATCTGTTCGAAATCATTCCGGAAGAGGATCATTATCCCATGACCTATGCGGAACTGACAGAGGTTGCAAAGAAGGAACAGAACGATAATGCAAGACCCGCTTATGCAGGGGAAGCACCGGATCTTTCCGGATACGGCACGATCTTTATCGGATCTCCGGTATGGTGGGGAGACTGGCCGATGATCATGTATACCTTCTTTGAGGAAAATGCCGATGCACTGGCCGGAAAGAATCTGGTTCCGTTCTCCACCCATGAGGGTTCCGGTCTTTCCGGGTTTGACCGGAAACTGGCATCTGCCTGCCCGGACAGCACGGTTCTGGACGGACTGGCAATCCGCGGAAATGATGCCCAGAACAAGCAGAAGGAAGTGCGTGAAACCGTGAATGACTGGCTGAGCGGACTTGGTTATTAAATGACTGCGAACGGCGGGAGAGATCCCGCCGTTTCTGTCTTGTGGAGAACCCGTAAAAAGAATACAATCAGCTATAGTTAGAGCAATCTAACTTAATATTGCCGGCACTGCGTTCATGCAGGGTTCCGGCGGAGGTACGGAACGATGACGGTGATGAAAATACTGATGATAACTGCCATACTGGGGCATCTGCTCTGCGGATACTGTGACTGCCTTATGATCTATACGCCATCCGGGAAATTCGGATTTCAACAGATGAAAGACGGAAACAGGATGCGGGAGACGTTTCGGTCAGTGCCGCTTCACAATCCGATGCGCTCCATCATGCTGGGGGTTCTGGCGCTGTTTCTGTGCTTCGGCGGCTATTACTCGCTCTGCCTCTGGATGCGGCAGTTTTCCGTGCCGGCCTCTGTGCTGATGTTAACCGGTATCGTTCTGTTTTTTATTCCGGGGACAGCGCACCATGTGATCTGCGGCGTGGCGGAATGGTTTTATATCCGCATGGGGATGACAGAGGAAGCCAGGAAGGCGATCACGGAGTTCTTCCGGAAAACCGCCGCCACCATGATCGCATGTTATCTGGGACTGATCCTGTTCAGCGCGGTGCTCTTCTTCGTGGTTGTGACCGGCAGGACATCGCTTCCCGCCTGGAGCTGTGTATTCAATGTGCTTCTGATTGCCTCTGTCCTGTTTCCGATGCGCATCGGCGGCGCGGCCAACTGGGCAGGCGCTTCGATGTTTCTGGGACTTCTGTTTGTCCTGTAAGAATCATAGAAAGAAATGATCTGATTCTGCCGGAAGTGCAGGGTCAGTGTGCATATGTGCACGCAGGAGGTATATCCGCATGGTATTGACGATTTTTCTGGCAGTGATTCTCTGCATGGCGATTACGGTGATGCTTACCTCGGCCGTGGCATTTGTGCAGAAGAAGGAACTCTTCTCTTCCGCACCGGAAGAGGCAAGAGTGCTGATCCGTGAGCGGGACAGGGAGCTGTTCCCCGGCGCAAGGGTGATGGGCCGGATCATGCTGGCAATGAGTGTGCTGACGATCGCAGGCGTGTGCGTAATTGCCGTCCGGGACGGCTTCCGGAGCGGGTTCACATTCCGTGAGTTTTTTATTCGCTTTGCGGTGATCCTTACGATATACAAGCTGTACGACATGATCTTCTTTGACTGGTTTGTGCTGTGCAGATTCGGATTTTTCCAGTACTACTACCCGGAGACAGAACCCGCACTGCGAAACCGGACCTACGGCTTCAATATCAAAAGCCAGCTGCTGAAGCTGTTTGTCATCTTTCCTGCGGTATCCGCGCTTGCGGCATGGATCTGCACAAAGGTTTAGGCGAAGGAACAGAAAAAGAGCTCTGTGCAGACAGGGCTCTGATCATGTATGGACGGAAATGCCGTAACGGTCATGCCTGCGGCTTTGCGGAGCGGGCTTCCGAAATGTTGTAGTAAAGAATGCCGCAGATGACGATTGCGGCGCCGGCAAAGGAAAGCGGACCGAGCGTTTCGCCGTAGAACACGGCAACCAGTACGGGATTCAGAATCGGTTCGATCGCGTTGATAATCGAAGCGGTCAGAGGATCGATATACTTTGTGCCGTACGTAAAGAGAATATAGGCAAGACCTACCTGGACGGCACCGAGAAAGAATACGGACCGTAATACGGGGGCGGAGAAATCCGTCTCCTTTAAAATCAGCGGGGAAAGAACAATGCCGCAGAGCAGCTGACCCAGAAAGACTGAAGACAGGGCGTCGCCTTTCTCAAAGCTGTTTAACATGAATACCCCGGCATAGAAGACGCCGGACAGAAGGGCAATCAGATCACCGAGCCATCGTCCGGTCGACATGCCTTCAAAGAAGAAACACAGTATGCCGAGCAGAACAATCAGAATGGAAATGACGCCGGAACGGCTCGGTTTCTTTCCGAAGAAGACGTACACCATGATCATGATCCAGATCGGCGCCGTATACTGCAGGATGATCGTATTTCCGGCAGTGGTCAGCTTGTTGGCGGTCGCATAGCCGGTAGTGACGCCGGCCATGCACAGGGCACCGACCATAACGGTCGGATTGATGACCAGCTTGTGTTTAATGATGATGAGATAGATGCCGATGACGGCGCAGGCAATCAGGTTTCTCGCACCGTTGATCGCAAGGGCATTCCAGGGAATCAGTTTCATGAACAGTCCGCCGGTGGAGAAGCAGATTGATGCCCCCAGCATCATTACAAAGGCAAGCCGTTTCCGGTCTGCAGGAGGTGTCATATCGTTACGCATACGCTGTAAATCCGTTTCTGTATCTCCGGCATTATACCACTGCCGGGAGTCATGCATGTGTGTATGAGGATACAGATCTGAAAAAACATATGCCGCAGGAGGCAAACACAATAGAATGGAGTTAATTTAAACAAACAGCTATGTCCCGGACCGATCCGGTCAGGGAACACATTTAAGAAGGAGGTAACCGCGATGGCAGAACAGGTCCGGTATTTAAGACAGGTGGTTCCGCATCTTGAAGCGAAGTACGGAAGTGAAAAAGCAAAGGCAGTGATGGAAAAGGCGCAGAAGCGCTATGCAAAACTGCTGGAAGAAAACAGCGATGAGCCGAAGGCATACTACATGCATA
>CAMOOA010000162.1 GCA_946621045.1 uncultured Erysipelotrichaceae bacterium | reverse complement strand
TTTTCATAAAACAGTCTGAAAGATTAATCAATCTTCAGAAGGAGGAAAGAATCAATGAAACGGATACTCTGTACCATTCTTACGCTTGCATGCAGTGTTGGGCTCGCCGCATGCAGCTCATCAGCAGCTTCTTCCGAAACCGTCACATACGGATTTCTGGATGAAACACTCGGAACGGAAAACTATGCGATCGGATTCCGGCTTGGGGACGAAGAACTGGCGGATACGGTATCCGCGGCGGTAAAGGCGCTTGTAAAAAACGGAACGTATGCGAAGATCGCGGAAAATTATCCGGATATCAAGGACTATCTGAGTCTGAGCCCGGAAGATATCAGTGATGATGAGATTGCCCAGCCGGGTTCCGGTGATCCCGACTATACCTTCAAACACGGATTTGATCTTGATTACCCGCCGTATTCCTATCTGAACGACGCCGGTGAAGTAGGCGGCTTTGACGTAGAGATGGCGCAGGCGGTATGTGAATATCTCGGCTGGAAATATGAAGCGGTGCCGTTCAACTGGGACTTCAAGGATGCCGAACTCAATGCGGGAAGCTGTGACTGCATCTGGTCCGGATTCACCAAAGAGGGCCGCGAGGACATGTATACCTGGGGCATCACATACTCGACCAATACCCAGATGATCATGGTTGCGAGCAATTCCGGCATCAAAACCCTTGCGGATCTTGCCGGAAAGACCGTCGGTGTTCAGATCTCCACATCCGCGGCTGAAATGCTGGAAGGGGATCGTGCGGATCTTGCGGCGACATTCAATGAACTGAAGGTATATGAAACCTATACCGTTGCGTTCAACGATCTCAAGGCCGGCGCAATCGATGCGATTGCGATTGACGTTACCGCAGGTTCCTACCTGATTGCGAACGAAAACAAGCAGTAAACGATCCGGCGCAGCCGCAAAGGAGGATTCTCTCTATGACACTGACCACGATGTTTCTGACCATGTTTCCGGGTATGCTGAGGACAATTGCGATCTTCTTTCTGACGCTTCTGTTTTCGCTTCCGCTCGGTATGGTTGTCATGATGCTGCGGAAAAGCAGGATCGGTATCGTCCAGGCGCTCACCAAGGTTTTCATTGCTGTTATGCGCGGAACGCCGCTGATGCTTCAGCTTCTCGTATGGTATTTCGGACCGTATTATCTGTTTCGGATTCCGATCGGCGGATACCGCTTCACCGCAATCATCCTTGGCTTTTCCCTGAACTATGCCGCATATTTTGCGGAAATATACCGTGCGGGCATCGAAGCGATTCCGGTCGGACAGTATGAAGCTGCGGATGTGCTCGGGTACAGCAGGGCGCAGACGTTCTTCAAGATCATTCTTCCGCAGGTCATCAAGACAATTCTTCCGGCCGTCACCAATGAAGTGATCACGCTGGTCAAGGATACATCGCTGGCATTTGCGCTTGCGTACAGTGAAGTCTTTTCGATTGCCAAACAGATTTCATCCTCGCAGACAAGCTTCACACCGTTTGTGATTGCGGGTGTGTTCTACTTTATCGCAAACTACGCGGTGGCCTTCGGGATGGAAACTGTGGAACAGATGTTCAAGTACTATGACTAGGGGGATCGTTATGACGGAAGAAATGAGACCGGATTCAGAACGTGTTTTGTTCCGGATGGATCACATTCAGAAATCATTCGGCGGAACCGAAGTGCTGAAGGATATCAGCCTTTCGGTGCGCGCCGGGGAAGTTGTCAGTATTATCGGACCGTCGGGTTCCGGAAAGAGCACGCTCCTGCGCTGCGCAGCGTTTCTGGAAACCATCGATGCAGGAACGATCTGTTACCGGGATGTGACTGCGGCGCAGAATGATGCGTCCGGCAGAGCTGTTTATGCCGGTCCCGCAGATATCCGGAAGGCAAAGAAAGAGTTTGGACTGGTGTTTCAGCAGTTTAATCTATTCCCGCATTTTTCCGTTCTGAAAAACATTATGGATGCGCCTGTTTCCATTCAGAAACAGCCGAAGGAAACAGCGCGCGCAAAAGCGATGGAGCTTCTTCGCAAGATGGGGCTTGAGGATAAAGCCGATGCGTATCCCAAGCAGCTCTCCGGCGGCCAGCAGCAGCGTGTTGCGATTGCAAGAGCGCTTGCCATGGAACCGGAAATTCTGTTTTTTGACGAGCCGACTTCCGCACTGGATCCGGAACTGACCGGAGAAGTGCTCAAAGTCATCCGGCTGCTTGCGGAAGAGAAAATGACGATGGTGATCGTGACGCATGAGATGCCGTTTGCGCGGGCAGTGTCCAACCGGGTCATTTTCATGGACGGCGGCGTGATCGTCGAACAGGGTGATCCGGAGAAGGTATTCGGATCTCCGGAACAGGAACGGACGCGCCAGTTCCTGAGGAATTACCGGCAATGAGCCTCAGCCGTGAGATTTCCTATGTTCTCATGGATCCAAGCGGCAACCGGACGATCCTGGCGGAAACGCCGGTGGATGCGGCAGACCAGCCCGGGATCGCGGAAGAACTGATGAAACAGGAACCTTCCGCAGAACAGGCGGGGTTTGTGCGCCTGTCTTCCGGCAATACGGTCAATCTTCGAATGGCGGGAGGAGAGTTCTGCGGAAATGCGGCCATGAGCGCGGCGGTCTATAAAGCAGAACAAAGCGGAATGGTATCCGGAGAAGTACAGGTGATATTTCCGGACATGCCGCAGCCGGTTAAAGCCTTTGTGAGACGAAACAATGCCGGATACTGGGATGCGGAAGTGGAAATGCCTGCGCCGGTGTCCATTGAAACTGCTGTAATGCCGGATGGAAAACAGTTTCCTGTTGTGAAATTTAACGGCATCAGTCATGTGATCATTGAGCAGGGTATAGAGAAAAACGCCGAAACGCTGGCAAGAGAGCGGTGTGCTGCACTTCGGGCAGACGCTGTCGGTCTTATGTACCTGGACAGGGAACACTCTGTGCTTACGCCTCTGGTCTATGTCCCCGGCGCCGGCACAATGTTCTGGGAAAGCGCCTGCGGGAGCGGAAGCACCGCTGTCGGCTGCTGGATGGCCAGAGAACAGAACAGGAACGTCAGGCTGTCATTGCGCCAGCCGGGCGGCGAACTGACAATCTCTGCGGATCCGTCGGGCCATGCCGTGCTTGGCGGAAGGGTAACAACGCTCTGCCGGAAAACAGTTTTAATATCAAAGTAAAAAAACCAGTACTGGCAGTCAGTGCTGGTTTTTAACAGGGTAAAAAAAATCCCCGCATCTCTGCGGGGTCTAGGAGCGAACGAGGGGAATCGGACC
>CAMOOA010000161.1 GCA_946621045.1 uncultured Erysipelotrichaceae bacterium | reverse complement strand
ACATGGCTTACAGAGTGTGTACGTTCAGAGAGGGTAATTCCTCTCTTTCTTTTTGCCTGTCGTGCTATACTGTTTTCGTTGCAATTTGAGGGGGTGCAGCCATGAATCTGCCCAATCGGCTTACTTTATTCCGGATCGTACTGATACCGCTGATGGTACTTGTATATCTGTTTCCATATGCGCAGTTCGGAATCGAACTGCAGACATTTTCCTTCGGCGCTGTCCGCCTCTCTGCGGTTAATGTGATCTGTCTTGCCATTTATGTCATTGCGGCGCTGACGGATTATCTTGACGGCCAGATTGCCCGCCGCCGCAACCTGCAGACAACATTCGGCAAATTCGCTGATCCGGTAGCGGACAAGATGCTTACATCAACGATGTTTATCCTGTTTGCGTCCCGCGGCATCATTTCCGTGGTTCCGGTCATCATCATGGTATGCCGTGATGTTGTGGTTGACGGGTGCCGGATGATCGCGGCAGCCAACGGAAAAGTTGTCTCCCCGCAGATGCTGGGAAAGGTGAAGACCTTTTCACAGATGCTGACGATTGCGCTGATTCTGCTCAATAACCTGCCGTTTGAACTCTGGCAGCTTCCGGTCAGCGATGTTCTGCTCTGGTTCAGTACATTTGTCAGTTTCGCAAGCGGTGTATCCTGCTTCAATCAGCTGAAGGAAGATATTTTTGAATCAAAATAAAACAAAAAACGTGTATTTTGCGGATTGAGACGCAATAAGAAGAGTAGTTAGGAGATTGGATAGTATGGCAAAAGAAACGAAAACTGCGGCTTCTTCGGAAGAAAAGAAGGATCAGCTTCTTCAGGAAGCGCTTCGGGCGATTGAAAAAGAATACGGCAAAGGTTCGATCATGCGGCTCGGCGACCGGGCGGATGTATCTGTGGATGCGATTCCGACCGGCAGTCTGACCCTCGATGCGGCGCTTGGCATCGGCGGCTACCCGAAGGGCAGAATCATTGAGATCTACGGTCCGGAATCTTCCGGTAAGACAACACTGGCTCTTCATGCGATTGCGGAATGTCAGAAAGAAGGCGGACGCTGTGCCTTCATCGACGCGGAAAATGCGATCGATCCGCTTTATGCAAAAAACCTCGGTGTTGACATCGATGAACTGATTCTTTCCCAGCCGGATTCCGGCGAACAGGCCCTTGAGATCACGGAAGTGCTCATCAAATCGGGCGCAATCGATCTTGTGGTCATCGACTCTGTCGCGGCGCTTGTTCCGCAGGCGGAGCTGGACGGCGAAATGGGAGATGCGAGCGTCGGTCTGCAGGCCCGCCTGATGTCAAAGGCAATGCGGAAACTGGCCGGTGTAATGAACCGTTCCAACTGCACGGCGATTTTCATCAACCAGCTGCGTGAGAAGGTCGGTATCATGTTCGGCAACCCGGAAACCACGCCGGGCGGCCGTGCCCTGAAGTTTTATTCCAGTGTCCGTCTGGATGTCCGCCGCGGTGAAACGCTGAAGAACGGACAGGACGTTTACGGAAATGTCGTGAAAATAAAAGTGGTAAAGAACAAGGTCGCGCCTCCGTTCAAGACCGCTACCGTAAATATGATTTACGGCGAAGGCATCTCGCATCTGGATGAAGTCATCAATATGGCTGTCGAGAACGATATCATCGACAAGTCCGGCGCATGGTTCTCCTATAAGGGCGACAAGATCGGCCAGGGATTCCAGGCAGTCCGGGAGTTCATGAAGAACAACCCGGAGATCGACGCCGAAGTGACCGCCGCAGTCAAGGAAAAACTGTTCGGAACCGGCGAAGCTGCCGGAGACGATGCGGCCAAGACTGCAGGAGCCGATTGAAACAAAAGAGACAGGCACCGCTTCTGAACGGGCGGTGCCTTTTATTATTCAAACCGCGGGAATACACCATCCATAGCCATTGGGTTTCACCGCATGGGTGTGGTAACTCACATCAGGACTGTGAGTTACGGTTGTGAAATGACGGTTTTTCAGTATATAATACACGATGGGAGAAATCCCGGAACAATAAAAGCATTTGAATGGAGGATAACAGTATGAACGGTTTACTGATCGCCATTCTTGCTGGGATTGTCGGCATTGCGATCGGAATTGCCGTGATGACGGTAATGAGCCGGACCGGCCTTGACAAGGCAAAAAACGAGGCACAGTCCATACTCGATGAATCGAACGCAAAAGCGGAAAATATTGTCCGTCAGGCCAATCTGGACGGTAAGCAGCAGGTTTATGAAATGAAACTGCAGGCGGAGAAGGAACTCAAGAGCCAGAGAGACCGTCTCCAGTCACAGGAAAACAAGCTTGTACGCCGTGAGGATAATATCGGTTTCCGTGAGGAAAACCTGAACGCAAAAGAGAAGAAACTCGACGAAAAGACGAGACTCGCTGATGAAAAGCTTACACATCTCAGTAAGATGGAAGAAGATCTGAAGCGACGGATTGACAGTCAGATTGAAGTACTTGAAAAAGCAGCCGGGCTGTCCCGTGAGGACGCCAAGGCGGAACTGATGGATGCCGTTGCGAAGAAGTGTGAAAAGGACGTCGCGGCTTACCTGCATGAGCAGGATGAGATTGCGCAGGAAAAGGCAGCTGATAATGCGCGTAATATTATCGCGACTGCGATTCAGCGGTATTCGCAGGAGGAAACCATCGACCGTACCGTTTCTGTCGTTGCGCTTCCGAATGAAGATATGAAGGGTCGCATCATCGGACGGGAAGGCCGGAATATCAAAGCGATCGAACAGGCAACCGGTGTTGATCTCATCATTGATGACACACCGGATGTCATCACCGTTTCATGTTTTGACCCGATCCGCCGTGAGATTGCGCGTCAGTCTCTGGAACAGCTGATGAAGGACGGCCGGATTCAGCCGGGCCGGATTGAAGAAGTGGTAAACAAGGTGACCCGTGAGCTGGATGAATCCATCGCCAAGATCGGTGATGAGGCTGTATTCAAACTCGGCATCAACCGTCTCAACCGGGAGCTCACAAAACTTGTCGGACGGCTTCGCTACCGTTACAGCTACGGACAGAATGTGCTTGAGCACTCCATGGAAGTAGCGACATTTGCGGGAATCATGGCCGCGGAACTCGGTCTTAACCAGCAGCTCGCAAAGCGTGCCGGTCTCCTGCATGATATCGGCAAGGCAATCGACTTCGAGCAGGAAGGTTCCCATGTCGAGCTCGGTGCGAAGGTAGCCAAGAAATACGGCGAAAACAACATTGTCATCAATGCGATTGAAAGCCATCACGGCGACAAGCCGGCGGATGACAT
>CAMOOA010000160.1 GCA_946621045.1 uncultured Erysipelotrichaceae bacterium | reverse complement strand
CCGTATTCCGGTGTAACCGAACTCGATTTTGAAACCTTCGGGACAAGCGGACTGTATCTGATCACCGGCGATACCGGTGCCGGAAAGACGACAATTTTTGACGCAATTACCTATGCGCTGTACGGAAAGCCGAGCGGAAACAATCGGACGGCAGACATGCTGAGATCAAAGTATGCGTCCGCGGATACGTCGACCGAAGTCGATCTCACGTTTGCCTACGGCGGGAAAACATACCGGGTCCGCCGCAGTCCGTCCTATGACCGTCCGAAACAGCGCGGTACGGGCATGGTGAAGAAGGGTGCCGAACAGGAACTGTATTATCCGGACGGACGCGTCCTTACCAAAGGCCGGGAAGTGGATGCCGCAATCATTGAGATCATCGGGATTGACCGCGACCAGTTTTCCCAGATTGCGATGATTGCGCAGGGCGACTTCCTGAAACTTCTGACATCGTCGACAGACGAGCGCAAGGGAATCCTGCGCAAGCTCTTTCAGACACGGCCGTATCTGGATCTGCAGGACCGGCTGAAAAGCAGGTCGAATGAGCTGCTTCGAAACAATGAGCGGGCTTCCGCAAGTATCCGGCAGTATATCGGCGACATCCGGTGCGAAGAGAGTGATGTGCTTTCCCTTGAGGTTGAAAAAGCACAGAACGGCGAACTGACACTGTCAGAGATAAACGCACTGCTGGAGAAACTCATTGCCGGTGATACAGCGCAGTATCACGCGCTGAAAGAAACTTCGGATGATCTGAACAGACAGATCAATGAACTGACAAAGATTCTGACGAAAGCTGAGGCCCGCCGCAAGGCCGGGGAGGAACTGGTCCGTCTGGAGGCGAAGCTTGCGGAGCGCAACGGCTCACTGAAGCCGCTTGAAGCAGCCCGTGCCGAACAGGCTGCCCGCAAACCGGAGGTACTGAAACTACGGGATGAAATCGCAAAGGCATCTGCCGTTCTGCCGGAATATACCGAGCTGGATGAGAAGACAAAACATTCCGTGAAACTCGAAAAACAGCAGGCTGAAACGGAAGCTTCCATCCGCGCCAACGATGCGCTGATCGAGCAGCTGGCATCGCAGATCAAAGAGCTGAAGAAGGAAGCGGAATCGCTGTCCTCCGCAGATGCGGATCTTGTGAAAAAAGAGACCCTCCTGGAAAAGACCAGGGATGACTTCCGGAACCTGAACGGATTGAATGCAATTCTGAAGACGGTTGCGGATATTGAAGCGAAACTTGCGAAAAAGCAGGCGGAGTATCAGAAAAAGCAGGCCGATGCGAAAAAGCAGAAGGAACTGTTTGAACAGCGTCAGACTGCCTATCTGAATGAGCAGGCCGGTATTCTTGCGGAAACCCTGCAGGAAGGAATGCCCTGTCCGGTCTGCGGTTCCGTGCATCATCCTTCCAAAGCGCACAAGTCCGAACATGCGCCGACAAAGGAAGAACTCGAACAGCTGAAGAAGAACAGCGAAGCCGCGGATGAAGCGATGCGCAAAGCCAGTGAAGAAGCCGGCGCACTGCGTACCAGAAAAGAGGAAAACCAGACTGCCGCAGTCCGGGAAGCGAAATTGCTGCTTGGCGTATCGGAATACAGCGCCGTCGGAGCGGCACTTGCCGAAAAACAGAACGAACTGGAAGAAGCCGGAAAAGCACTGAGGCAGGAAGTGGATCAGCTCAAGGCGAAGGCTTCCCGCCGCAAACAGATTACGGACACCCTTCTGCCCAAAGCAGAGAAGGAAAAAACTGCCGCGGATGAAAAGCAGGTTGCACTGAAAAGCTCCCTTTCCGGAATTACGGCCGATCTCAAAGCCGCCGCATCCCGCATTGATGCGCTGAAGAAGAAACTTCCCTTCGCCTCAAAAGCAGAAGCCCAGCAGAATATCAATGCCCTTCGCAGACAGGTCGATACGACGGAAAAGGAAATCGAACAGGCGGAAGAGGCATACCGCAAGGCCGGCGACGAGATTGTGAAACTGAAAGCGGCTGCCGGTGAACAGAAGAAACTGCTGGAAGGCAAAGAAGACATCGACATCGCAAAGGAAACCGAAAGGCAGAACGCATTGCGCAGTGCGAAAAAAGAAGCGGATGAAAAACTGGTAACCGTCGGAACCCGCCGGAATATCAACGAAGGCGTGCGTGAGAGGATTCAGTCTCAGTCGGGCGAACAGGAGAGAATCGAAGCGGAACTGAAATGGGTCAGGGCGCTGTCCGACACCGCCAACGGCAATCTGCCCGGCAAGGACAAGATCATGCTGGAGACGTACATTCAGATGACGTATTTTGACCGGATTATTTCCCGGGCAAATGTCCGTCTGATGACGATGTCGGAAGGACAGTATGAACTGACACGCCGGAAAGAGGCGTCCGACAGGGTCCATCAGAGCGGTCTTGATCTGGATGTCATCGACCATTACAACGGCAGCGTCCGCAGCGTCAATTCGCTGTCCGGCGGTGAGTCGTTCGAGGCATCACTCTCACTGGCCCTTGGTTTATCCGATGAGATCCAGTCTTCTGCCGGCGGCATCCATCTGGATACGATGTTTGTGGATGAAGGATTCGGCTCGCTGGATGAGGAGTCGCTGGAAAATGCAATGAAAGCACTGAACAGCCTGACGGAAGGAAACCGTCTGGTCGGCATCATCTCACATGTGGCAGCGCTCAAGGAACGGATCGATGATCAGATCATCGTAAAGAAAGACCGTACCGGAGGAAGCCGGATCATCATTCAGAAACGATGACATGAAAAAAAGGGCTGTAAAGAAACCTCCGATTAAAAATCGGAAGTAATACAGCTCCTTTTACTATTGGCTGATGTTAAAAAGTGGCTTAAAAAGGGCTCGGGGAATCGAACCCGGAGCCCGTTTTTGTAGAATGTCTTTGACTAGGAGACATTTACTATGAAACATTTTTAGCACGAGAGTTCATGACGAACTCTCTTTTCCTTTGGGTTTCTGGCTCAGTGTTTGTCCAGGAATTCCTTTACGCGGGACAGATAGTCCGGGGCTTCATCATAGACGCCGTGTCCTTTGCCTTCATAGATGTAACCGTCACAATGCAGTAAATCCATGAGGTCTCTGGAGGCCTGTACGCCAAGCACGCGGTCTTCCCCGGCACCGAGCACGAATGCCGGGCAGGTCACCGCGCCAAGCTGATCGCGGATGTCAAAGTCCTTCATTCCGTTCAGGGAAATCAGGAAGTTACGGAATTCTTCATCCGTCACATCTTCCGCCTGCGCAAGGATTGCGTCTTTGAACAGTTCAAAGAATTCCGGCGTATAGACATACCGTCCGAAGGACTCGACCAGTCCCGA
>CAMOOA010000159.1 GCA_946621045.1 uncultured Erysipelotrichaceae bacterium | reverse complement strand
CTGTCCCATATTTGGTGCAGTGCTGAATATTTCAACATTTTCGGTGAGAATAGCCTTTCAAAAAGCCTGATCCCGCCCGTCATTTAGTGTGAAGAAAGGTCTGTACCTGAGATATGATTTCTGATAGGTACAGCTGAGGAATGCAGCGATATGACAGAACTCGAAAACACAGAACTCACAGAACTTGTTGCCCTTGCCCGTAAGAATGACAATGAAGCCGTTCAGAAACTGATTGTCCGGTTCCGGCCGGTCCTGTTCCGCTGCGCCAGAATCTATGTATCAAATGATCAGGATGCCGAAGACCTGGTTCAGGAAACATTTATCAAAGCGTTCAGTTCGCTTGATTCCCTCAGCACGGATGCCGCATTTCCAGGATGGATCCGCAGGATATGCCGGAATGCCGGAATTGACCGCACGCGGCGGCCGGCAGAACATGCGGAAACCGTGTTCTCAGAGATGCCGGTGCCGGATGACAGTATGGAATATGAACCGGCAGACAGCGATACCCTGAGAAAGGCGGAGGATGCCTATACAAATGAGCAGCGCCGGCAGATCCTGTACAGGATCCTCGATACGCTTCCGGAAGAACAGCGCACGGTTCTGGTCATGAAATACTATGACAACATGGGACTGAAGGAAATCGCAGAACAGCTTTCCCTTCCCATGTCCACCGTCACAGGCCGCTTCTCCGTCGCCAAAAACAAAGTGAAGACCGCCGTGGAAACCATCCAGAAACGGGAAGGTATCCGGCTTTACAATATCGCTCCGGTCCCGTTCTTCCTGTGGCTGCTGAAATCCGAAGAAAACGACATGCAGAAGGCAATCTCCGGATCGGATCTTCATGGCATCCTGGTAAACGCAAAGACGGCTTCATCTCCCGCTTCAGCAGCGGTCTCTCCGACACCCCGTCTTCATCAGGCTGTCCGCAGCACAATGATCAATCCGGCCGCAGTTCAGAATACTGCCGAAGCCGTTTCAAGAGTCAGCCCCGCCGCGATCCTCGGCATTGCGGCTGCCCTGACTGTGACCGGCGGCGCCGGCTATTATGCATGGCGCACGTTTGGAAACGGCGGCACGGGAACATCACAGGACCCTTCCGCAGTCACAGAACCGGCCGCTGTTACGGAACCCGCCCCTGAGATACGGACACCGGAGGAAGAACTGGTCTTTGCGTCCGATCTCGAACTTGACTGTACCGGGACAGAGAATCTGTTCATGGATCCGGACCATTTCAATCCGGAGCTGAAATCAAATATCACCGGATATCCAACAGGACGAAACAGCAGTGCCTACGATGACTATTTTGCATATTCCTATACCGCCGACGCGGTAATTCTTGAACACGGCGACGGAACACGGGCGGTTTACAGCTATGACGGCAGACAGCTCAGCGAACCGTTTACGGAACAGGTCCGCAACTCCCCGTTCATGGGCTTTTTCCTCAGTGATGAAGAAACGTATTCCCCTGACTCCTCCTACCGTGTCTTCTCCGAAGACTTCACTCAGCTGACATGGAAGGAGTTCAGATGGGCGCACGGCGAAACCTACAGCTGTATTTATCAGGGTGATCCGGGTTATCTGTTCATGTATCAGCTTCCGTTTTACCGCTGGGCGGGCACACTGCTTGCGACGACGATATATCCTGTCATGAGTTCCTATGACACCGCAAGAGAAAATCCGGTCCGCCTGAGCGGATATGCGGTTCTTGACCGTTCCAGTTCTGTGATCGGCACAGCACCGGGACCGGTCGTCGGACCGTTTGTAAATTCCTTCTATCCGGCGGTACAGAGCGATGACTATGACAAATACCATCCCGTCTCCGGAAATCAGGATCTTCCTGCCGCATTTGTGAACGGAATGACCGGCGAAGTCATCACCGATTACATCTATGAGGATTTCGGGTGGTTTCAGGACGGGTACTGCCCGGTGAAGCGGGACGGTAAATGGACCTATATCAATACGCTCGGCCAGGAGATTTCCGCCCCACTGTTCGATGATGCCTCGGTAGTTTATCAGGGCAGAGCCTATGTCAGGTATGACGGCGCAATGCGGCTGATCGATGTGCCGGCAACGGAACAGAATCATCTCGGGCAGTCATCGCTGCCTGCCGGCAAAGATTCCGGTTCCCCTGCACAGGAAAATGTTCTGACAGCGGCAGCGTCCGACAATTACCTTCCGCTGGTCGCCGAGCATTACGGAATATTCTATTACAACTACCTCAGCGCCATCGGCAATAATCTCGTACCGAATATGACAAACGTCACCGAGGAATTCCGGCAGGTTCTGATTTCACGGTATAACACGGACAATTACGGACTGACGTTTGAAAATGATTATATTCATATCGACCTGGATACCTATCAGGTCACCGTACTGAACCCGGAACGGATCCGTGCCGAATTCACCGTTGATATTATGAATCATTACACGGGCAGAACCACCGGACAGGCCGGTGTCACAATGCGGGTCACCATGGAATGCGGATCGGACTACAATGACTGGCAGATCCTCTCCAGCGATGTACTCGACCATTCCGCGGTCGAAGGACACAGGATGAAAGATATCACCGCAAAGGGATGATCTCCCCTGTATGCGGCATGTATGGGAAGTCTCTGAAGGACTTCCTTTTCTTATAGCAGCGCGTCTTTGAACCATTCATGCAGGAACAAACAAAAGAAGACAGATGGTCTTCGGAGGATCTTCCGGCTATCTGTCTTCTGTGCTTTCATCGGCTTCGATCAGGCTGCGGATCTCGTTCACGATCCGGTTTTTCTCTTCCGCAATCCGCGGCATGATCTGTTGCTGAACCTCTTCAACGATGCGGATGTCGTTTTCAAGTTTTGCGTTGATCATCCGGACGGTCGCTTCGGCGTTTTCCTTTGTCAGAAGGTCGAAGCGTGCCTGCGCCTCACGGAGTCTGCGGGACAGTTCGCTGTCCCTGCCCATGACTGCCCGGATCTTCTCCGGTGAAATCGCATTTTTCCGGCGGCGGACATCCTGTTCGATCAGGCGGACAATATACTGCTTGACGGTAATATTCTCCTGCGCTGCAGATTCCTTCAGCACCTCAAGCATGGACTCAGGCACGGGAAGGACAATCTTTTCAACTGTTTCTTCTTCCATTATCATGTGTCTTCAAATCTCCTGTAAGTTCACTATATCATCTCCGGCAGAGTCCATGCCAAAGGAAAAGCTCTCCAACGGAGAGCTTTCGATGATCTCTTATCAACGATCTTCCTTGATACGGGCGTTCTTCGCGGACAGACCCTTGAGGTATGTCAGCTTTGCACGTCTTACCTTACCGCGGCGGG
>CAMOOA010000158.1 GCA_946621045.1 uncultured Erysipelotrichaceae bacterium | reverse complement strand
GCACCGGAAGATATGCATTGACGGACTGGTTGTCCGCAATCGTATGAATCAGATAATTTCCCGGTATTAACAGCAGACGGGTAATGCCGATGCCGAACAGTCCGGCAAGCAGACCGATGATGAAGGTCTCCGCATTGAATACTTCGGAGATATTCCGTTTGGATGCGCCGATCGCACGGAGAATACCGATCTCCTTACGGCGCTCCAGCACGCTGATGTATGTGATGACGCCGATCATGATCGAGGATACCACCAGGGAAATTGCGACAAAGGCGATCAGAACGTACGATACCGTATCGACGATCGTTGTGACGGAAGACATCAGGGTTCCGACAAAGTCGGTATAGGTGATTACCTTGTCTTCATCCACCTTCCGCATCTTTTCGTTGTAGGAATCCAGCAGTTTGATCACTTCCGCCTTACTGTCAAAGTCCCGCGGATAGATCGAGATCGTTGCCGGCTTGTTCAGATCCGCATATCCGAATTTGCGGAGGTTTCCGTCATAGGTATACTGTGCGGAACTCATCATCGACATCATCAGGTCTTCCATGTCCTGTTCATCGACCGTCATCGTAAATGCCCGCGCAAAGACCGAGGTATCAAACGAGATCGCATTGGGGATCTGCGAGGCAAACGATTCCATTGACTTCTGCATGGTATCTCCGATCTGTGTGCCGATCGTTGTCATTACGGAAGTCATGGCATCGGAAATTGCCGTGCCGATGGATTCGCCGAAGGCGGCGCTGTTCGATTCGATGACGCCCGTTACCTGTTTTTTGAGATCTTCGAGATTGATGACTCTGGAAAGTCCCTCCATGATCTGTTCTCTGCCGCCGTCCCGTTCAAGATAGGTTTTAAAGGACTCTCCCGCCCTTGCCGGGTCCGGAACTTCCTTGTTTTCGGCCGCGTAATTCTCATAGCTTTCCGCAAGCGAGGCGATGAGATCTTCAATATCCTCACTGTGGATCTGGGCATTCGCATCCTGTTTTGCGGCAAGATCTGCCGCCGCTGCCTGCAGTGCGGCTTTCCCCTCTTCCGTTGAAAGAAATTCCTGCAGGGAATGCGCATCCGGATTTTCCGGATCCGGCTCCTGCGCATCGACCCAGACGAAATAGCAGTTGGTAATGATGCCCATCGCCGCCGTAAGGTCATCCGGGGTAAGACGATATCCGCTGTGTTCAACGATAACACCGAGTTTGTAGCGAAGCAGATCTTTCGTTTTCTCAAGGTTCATGAATTCGCGGTATGCGGCGGGAAGATTCCGGTAATCGGTGCCGGGATCCTTTCCGGCGGATTCCAGATAACTCTCCATCACTTCCTTCAGAAGCCTGCCGGCTTCTTCCAGATTCACCTCAACCTTCACATCCTTGAACATTGACGCAAGGTCCATATCCTGAAACGACGACATGTCGAGGGAGAACGCATCCGGACTGAATGCGGAGGAAAGGTCCGTTCCGGAAAAATCCGAGAAGGCGGAAGTATCGAACTGCAGCTTGGAGGTATCAAACTGAAAAGCGTTGCCGAGCAGATCCGTATTGACGGAAAACATGTTTCCGAAATCCAGTTCCGGCTGTTCGGTATCCGTAAAATCCTTTCCGGTAAAGACATTGAGCGTGGAATCCTTCAGCTGTTCCTGAGTAATATCGCTTCGCGAGGAAACCTCCGTCACATGGGCAACCATGTCATACGGATAATAGATTCCGGAGGTAAGCATCGATACATCGCTGTCCTCATTCTTGACCGCAACGCCGACGATCGTCAGATCTTCGCCGTCCCGGACAACATTGCGCATGAAATCCTTGTCATCACTCTTGTCCACCCAGAGCTTGTATTCACTGTCATAGCGGTAATACTTTGTGCTGTTGACCAGTTTGAACTGTATGCCGAGGAACCGGTCATAGGAGAAGTGCCCGCGGGTCGGGTTGGTATTGATCGGCTCTTCATTCATGAAGGCCTTGATCATTTCATCCAGCTCTTTGGCATCCCGGATACCGAGCGCATAAAGCATGAAGTCGGAAATACTCCCGTCAGGATACAGCACCAGCACCAGCTCCCGGTTGTTTTCTGGCCAGTGTCCGGCTTTGATTTCATACTGATCCCGGTAAAGCTTTTCCTCTTTCGGAAGCGAACTGAATACACTTGTGGTCATCGCAGAGGAAAATGCGGAACTCGAGCTGTTTCCGCCGATTCCCATCGCCGCAAAGGTATTGTCCGGATTCACCTGGCGGAATTCATCTCCGTTCATCCGGTAGATATGGGGTGTGACGGAATAGGTATATTCCACCGCACTTGCGTAGTCATAGATGTTGCTCTCGGTTTCAAGATACGTCTTCAAAGACGCAAGGTCATTGGACTTTGTCCTCGACAGCATCCGGTTGATGAATGCCCGCTCCGTCACGTCATCGGTTTTTTCTGTTTCTTCTTCCGCTGTTTCGTCCGATTCGGTATTTCCGGACTCCGCCCCGGCACTCTGCGCCACCATGGAAGTAAGATCAAAACTCGTGCTTGTGATCTGTACCGGATAACCGAGCAGCGTCTCCTCTTCGGTATCCTTGATGTATTTGTTTACTCCGTTGGACAGAGAGAGGATCAGCGCAATGCCGATGATGCCGATCGATCCGGCAAAGGAAACCAGAACCGTACGGGCAAGTTTGGTGCGGAGGTTGTTGAAACTGAGCGAAAGCGCCGTCAGGAACGACATGGACGAACGACCCATGTTTTTGTGCACGGCCGTCTCGTTTTCGTCCACTTCATACGGATCGGTGTCAGAACGGATCACACCGTCCTTGAGATTGACGATGCGCGTCGCATACTGTTCCGCAAGCTCCGGGTTGTGCGTGACCATGACGACAAGACGGTCGCTTGCGACTTCCTTAAGCAGGTCCATGACCTGCACGCTGGTTTCCGAGTCCAGCGCACCGGTCGGCTCATCCGCCAGCAGGATATCCGGATCATTGACAAGCGCACGGGCAATCGCCACTCTCTGCATCTGTCCGCCGGACATCTGGCTCGGCTTTTTATGCGCCTGTTCGCCGAGGCCGACTTTCTTCAGCGCTTCCAGGGCCCGCTGTTTCCGTTCCCTGGGCGGAATTCCGGAAATCGTCAGAGCCAGTTCCACATTGGAAAGCACTGTCTGGTGGGGAATCAGGTTGTAACTCTGAAAGACAAAGCCGATCGTATGGTTGCGGTAGGAGTCCCAGTCCCGGTCCCGGTAGCGTTTGGTGGAGATGCCGTTGATGATGAGATCACCGCTGTCATAACGGTCCAGTCCGCCGATAATATTCAAAAGCGTTGTCTTTCCCGATCCGCTCGGACCGAGAATGG
>CAMOOA010000157.1 GCA_946621045.1 uncultured Erysipelotrichaceae bacterium | reverse complement strand
GAGAAGACCGGCGGCCGCAACAAGGACGCAATCATTGCGGATATGTTTGAGGCCTTCCTGGGGGCACTGTATCTTGTTCAGGGGTATGATGCGGCAGATCGGTTTCTTCATATCGCAATGGATGATGATATCGTTCATCCGGCAAACAGCGAAGTATTCAAGGACTACAAAACAAAACTGCAGGAATATGTGCAGACAGACCGCCGTACTTCGGTACAGTATGTGCTGGTAAATGAAGAAGGTCCTTCCAACAATCCGGTATTTACGATGAATGCGGTTGTGGAAGGACTGGTAATGGGAACCGGCAGCGGAAATTCCAAGAAGCAGGCAGAACAGAATGCCGCAAAAAATGCATTTGAAAAGATGGTCAGATAACGGAGGATATGATGAAGATCAGTGAATGGAAACAGCATCTGAATGATTCAAAACTGGATAAAACAATGGCGTTCCTTTATGGTGACAGACGGATTCCGGAACAGCGGGAACGGTGGCTGCGCGTTCTTGATCATGCGGAAACAAAATTCGGAGACTGTGACGCAAGACTCTTCTCCGCACCCGGCCGTACAGAAGTCGGCGGAAATCATACCGACCATCAGCTTGGACGCGTTCTCGCCGCATCCATTGACCTCGATGTACTCGCGGTGGTGCGTGCCATCGATCAGCCGGTAATTTCCTATTACTCCGATGCATTTCAGGTAGATCCGGTGGATATCTCCGATCTTGATATCCATGAGGATCAGTACAATACGACAGAATCCCTGATCCGGGGAATCGCGGCGCGTTATGTACAGAATCATCATCAGATCGGCGGCTTTGACTGCTATGCGGAGAGTGATGTTCTTCCGGGAAGCGGAATGTCCAGTTCAGCGGCATTCGAAATTCTGATTGCGGAGATTCTGAGTGCGCTGTATAACGGCGGAACGATCAGTCCGATCGAACAGGCAATGACCGGACAGTATGCCGAGAACATCTATTTCGGAAAAGCCAGCGGTCTGATGGATCAGATGGCATGTTCTGTCGGCGGATTCGTAACCATTGACTTCCGGGATGCATCAAACCCGGCAGTACGCAATATCCCGTTCGAACTCGACAAGCATGGATATTCCCTGATTCTTACCGACTGCAAGCAGTCTCATGCGGACCTTTCCGATGAGTATTCCAAAGTACCGGGTGAGATGAAAGCAGCGGCGGCAGTCATGGGAAAAACAGTGCTGTCGGAATGCACCGTGCAGGACTTCCAGAAGTATGCGACAGAGATCCGGCGGCAGTGCGGTGACCGCGCGTTCCTTCGCGCCTACCACTTCCTGCATGAAACCGATCGCGTCAATGATGAAGTATCTGCACTGGAACATGGAGAGATCCGTGCATTCCTGAGCCATATTATCGAAAGCGGCCGGTCCAGCTTCATGTATCTGCAGAATGTCTATCCGCCCAATGATCTGACGCATCAGTCGCTTGCGGTCGGTCTTGCGATCAGTGAAGAGATACTGAACGGACGCGGTGCCTGGCGTGTACACGGCGGCGGCTTTGCGGGAACCATTCAGGCATTTGTGCCGCTGGATATGACACAGACATACATTACACAGATGGAATCAATCTTTGGAAAAGGATCCTGTTATCAGCTGCGGATCCGTTCGGTCGGCGGCTATGAAATCAGAGAAAACGGAGATGTAAAGCGATGATTAAAGACGGAAAAATTCTTATCGGAAAAGCCGGGGATCTGGAAATCTCCCTTATTCCTTCCCAGATGAACCGGCACGGACTGATTGCCGGTGCCAGCGGAACCGGTAAGACCGTAACACTCAAGGTAATCGCCGAATCACTTTCCGAACTCGGTGTTCCTACCTTTATCGCCGATATTAAAGGTGATCTTTCCGGCATGATCCGTCCGGGAGATATGGAAGGAATCAGAGGACGTCTTGATTCTATGGGAATCGGGGATTATGAGGTCCGTACCTATCCGGTCCATTTCTTTGATGTGTATCAGAATTACGGACATCCGGTCCGTGCGAAGGTGCAGGACATGAGTGTTCTGCTTCTGAGCCGGATCATGGATCTTACCGAGGCGCAGGAAGGTGTCCTGAATATCATCTTCCGTGTCGCACAGGATATGGAGCTCGATATCATCGATCTCAAGGACCTGCAGGCAATGACTGCCTATGTAGGAGAACATGCCAGGGACTACACGACTACATACGGCAATGTATCCAAACAGTCGGTCGGCGCGATTCAGCGGAAACTGCTTCAGCTGGAAACCGACGGCGGTGATAAGTTCTTCGGCATGCCTTCGCTCAATATCGACGACTGGATGACGACAGAAGGCGGCATGGGAATGATGAACATGCTGGAGTGTGAAGAGCTGTTCCAGCACCCGCTGCTTTATTCCGCATTCCTGCTCTGGATGCTTGACGAGCTGTATAACCGTCTGCCGGAAGTCGGTGATGCGGACAAACCGAAGATGGTCTTCTTCTTTGATGAAGCACATCTGTTATTTGATGATGCGCCGAAACGTCTGGTCGACAAGATTGAACAGACGATCAAGCTGATCCGTTCCAAGGGTGTCGGTGTCTTCTTCTGCACACAGTCTCCGTCTGATATTTCCAAGGAAGTTCTTGCGCAGCTGTCCAACCGCATTCAGCACAGTCTGCGGGCATATACACCGGCGGAGATCAAGACTGTAAAGATGGCTGCCGATTCGTTCCGTCAGAACCCGGATCTCGACACGGTTGAAACCATCACGAATATGAAGACCGGTACCGCGCTCGTTTCCGTGCTCGATGAAGAAGGCGCACCGACGATCGTCCAGAAGACAAAGATCCTGCCGCCGAAGTCTTCCATGAGCATTGCGCCGGAAGAGACGGTAATGCGTTACATCGAAAACGACAGCCTCTACGGCAAGTACGAGAAGGCATTTGATCCGGAATCCGCTTATGAAGAGATGGAGACGATCTACCGTCAGGAAGAAGCGGAGAAGGAGGCTGCCGAAGAAGAAAAGCGTCAGGCAAAGATCCGGGATCAGCAGGAGAAAGCCGCAGCGCGGGAACAGGCAAAACGCGATAAGGAAAAGGAGGAGTGGGGAAACCGGCTTGCGAAGAAGGCAAAGAACAAGCTTGAAAATGAAGCACTCAATATCGGGATCCGCTCCGCGCGCAAATTCCTGAAGGGACTGCTCAAATAATCCGTATTCCGTTCATATCTGAAAGGCCCATACTCCGGTATGGGTTTTCAGTCTGCCAAAAAGAATTGTCAAGTCTCGTATTACCCGATGCGCGTGATAGAATGACGGTACGTTATGGAACAGAGATTAGAAGAAATATTCAGAAAACAGTC
>CAMOOA010000156.1 GCA_946621045.1 uncultured Erysipelotrichaceae bacterium | reverse complement strand
TTTCAGCCTCCTGTACGTAACCCGGTTGTCTCCGGGATGCCCATGACAAGATTCATATTCTGAATCGCCGCGCCGCAGGCTCCCTTTCCAAGATTGTCGAAGCGCGCAATAAGCAGGATGCGCTCCGCATTTCCTTCGACCCTGATCTCAAGGTCATCTCTTCCGGCAAACGCATTGCCGGCACAGAATCCGTTTTCACCGTCATCTTCCGCAAAATGAATCAGGCCTTCCCGGTAAACACTGCGGTAGATCTGCTTCACATCATCCATACTGCCGCAAATCCAGTCATGAAACAGCGGTACGACCGTTTCCATTCCGCTGTAGTAATCCGCAACGATCGGACAGAACACCGGTTCTTTTTCAAGTCCTGCGATCTGTTTCATCTCCTTCAGATGCTTGTGGCTCTGGCTCAGCCCGTACATCCGCGGCGCATCCAGCAGAATGTCACGCCCTTCCGCTTCATACTGCGCGATCATCTTTTTTCCGCCGCCGGAGTATCCGGTCAAAGAGAAGCACTGCAGAGGCGTGTTTTTCGCCAGCATCCCGGCATGAACAAGCGGTTCCACCAGAGTGATGAACCCGGTCGCATGGCATCCCGGATTGGCGATCCGGCGGGAGGAAATGATTTTCTCCCGCTGTCCTTCCAGTTCCGGCAGACCGTAAACCCATCCGGGTGCCGTGCGGTGTCTGGTCGAAGTGTCGATCACAACCGTACGGTCATTTTCCACAAGCGAAGCGGATACCTCTGCCGCATCATCCGGCAGGCAGAGAAATGCAATGTCCGCACGGTTCAGCGCTTCCTTCCGCACTGCTTCGCTGTGGCGCTCCTCATACGGCACCTCAATCAGATCAATATCTGTCCGGGTGCTCAGCCGCTCCCGGATCTGAAGTCCGGTCGTTCCCGAACTTCCGTCAATAAAGATATTCGTCATGGATTACCCCTTTCGCTGTGCAAGCTGTGCTTCCAGCCAGCTGCACTGTTCATCCACGGACGCCGCACTGGTTCCGCCTTTGGAACATCTGCGGTTCACCGCATTCCGAAGATCGATCGCATCATAGAGATCTTCCGCAAATACATCCGAGAATGTCTGATAATCCGCAAGCGGCAGTGTTTCAAGCACCTGTCCGTTTGCGATGCAGTGAGAGACGATCGCGCCGGAAATCTTATACGCTTCCCGGAACGGCATGCCCTTTGTGACAAGATAGTCCGCAAGGTCGGTCGCATTGATGAATCCGCGCTGGGCAGCCGCATACATGTTATCCGTTTTTACCTTCATGCTTTTCAGCATCGGCGTCAGGATCCCGAGGCACAGCTTTGCCGTATCAACGGAATCGAATACCGGTTCCTTGTCTTCCTGCATGTCCTTGTTGTAGGCGAGCGGAAGACCTTTCATCGTGGTAAGCAGCGCCATAAGATTTCCGTACACCCTTCCGGTCTTGCCGCGGATCAGTTCCGCCATGTCGGGATTCTTTTTCTGCGGCATGATGGAGGAGCCGGTCGTATAGGCATCGGAGAGTTCAATGAAGCTGAATTCCCAGCTGGACCAGAGGATCAGTTCCTCACTGAACCGTGACAGATGCATCATCAGAATCGACAGCGCGCTCATCAGCTCCAGGCAGAAGTCCCGGTCGGATACCGCGTCCATGCTGTTCATGGCCACACTGTCGAAGCCAAGCAGCTGCGCTTCATAGTCGCGGTCGGTCGGATAGGTGGTGCCGGCCAGCGCACAGGCGCCGATCGGCGATACATTCATCCGCTTTTCCGCATCGGCAAGCCGGTCGTGGTCACGCACCAGCATCATCGCGTATGCGAGCAGGTGATGTCCGAACATGACCGGCTGCGCCCGCTGCATGTGCGTATATCCCGGCAGGATCACATCCCGGTACTGTGCACCGGAATCCTTCAGCACTTCGATCAGATCAAGGATCAGAGCGCGTATTTCGCCGGATTCCTTCCGCAGATACATCCGGGTATCCAGCGCAACCTGATCGTTGCGGCTGCGCGCCGTATGCAGCATCTTTCCTTCTGCCCCGATACGGCCGGTCAGAACCTGTTCCACAAACATGTGGATGTCTTCCGCCGCAGGATCGATTTCCAGCATTCCGGTTTCGATATCGCTGCGGATCTCTTTCAGCGCCGCAATGATATGATCTGCCGCTTCCTGCGGAATAATTCCCTGCTTTCCCAGCATATCCGCGTGGGCAATCGAGCCGCTGATATCTTCGTAATACATACGCTGATCCACACGGATCGAGGAATTGAAATCATCTGCCGTCTGATCCGTCATTCCGTCTGTTCTTCCTGCCCACAGCTTTGCCATATGCCGTTCTCCTTTTCTGTCAGTGCTTATTTTTTGTTTTTCTGATCGACAAGCGCCTGAACCTTGATCGGCAGACCGAAGAGATTGATGAATCCTCTGCTGTCGGTCTGATCATAATCCGATTCCCCGAAGGATGCGAGGTCTTCGCTGTACAGGGAATAATCGCTCCATACGCCTGCCTTGATGATGTTGCCCTTGTAGAGCTTCAGTTTGACGCTTCCGGTTACGGTCTCCTGTGTCTTGTCCACAAATGCGGAGAGCGCTTCCCGCAGCGGTGTGAACCACTGTCCGTTGTATACGAGATCTGCGAATGTCATCGCAAGTTCTTCCTTCTTGTGAGCGGTCATCTTATCGAGGGTGATCGTCTCAAGATACTTGTGCGCTTCATAGAGAATCGTTCCGCCCGGTGTCTCATAGATGCCTCTCGACTTCATGCCGACCAGCCGGTTCTCGACGATGTCAAGCAGACCGATGCCGTTCTTTCCGCCGATCTCATTGAGCTTCAGCACGATTTCCTTCGGTGTCATCTTCTCGCCGTTCAGGCTTACCGGAACGCCCTGTTCAAATGCCATTTCAATATATTCCGGTTCATCCGGCGCAGCCATCGGGGAAACGCCCATCTCGAGGAAGCCCGGCTTGTCATACTGCGGCTCATTGCCCGGATCTTCCAGATCCAGACCCTCATGGCTCAGATGCCACAGGTTCTTGTCTTTGGAATAGTTTGTCTCTCTGGAGATCCGCAGCGGAATGTTGTGCGCTTCCGCGTAGTCGATTTCTTCATCTCTGGATTTGATGGTCCACTCCCGCCACGGCGCGATGACCGGCATGTTCGGCGCAAAGTGCTTGATTGCCAGTTCAAACCGGACCTGGTCATTTCCCTTTCCCGTGCATCCGTGGCAGATCGCATCCGCATTCTCCTTCAGGGCGATTTCCACAAGGCCCTTGGCGATGATCGGCCGAGCATGGCTGGTGCCGAGCAGATATTCCTCATATTTTGCGCCGGCTTTCACGCACG
>CAMOOA010000155.1 GCA_946621045.1 uncultured Erysipelotrichaceae bacterium | reverse complement strand
GAAAGTGAGAAATTTTAAGTAAATGTGTTGACTTATAAAGTCAAATTGTTTACTATGATCCTGCAAGGCAGCACAGATGGCCACTGTGATGCCGCACACGCTAAAAAAGGAGATCAATCATGGCAAAGGATTACAAGGGACTTGCGGAAACAATTATCAGTCTTACCGGCGGTAAGGAAAACATCACCCACGCACTGCACTGTGCTACACGGCTTCGCTTAAACCTCAGAGATTATGCAAAGGTAAAGACCGACGAGATCAAGGCGCTGGACGGCGTGCTCGGCGTACAGAAGGTCGGCGAACAGCTCCAGGTCATCATCGGACCGGATGTGGACAAGGTCTATGACGAAGTGATTGCGGCTACCGGCCTTGAGGCAGGCGCTGCGATCGAAGAGAATCTCGACAACGCGGAGAAAAAGCCGCTTACCCTGAAGACCATCGGCGGCAGTATTCTCGATGCGCTGTCCGGCTCGCTCGGACCGGTCATTCCGGCAATCGTTGCCTGCGCATTCTTCAAGATGCTTACTTCCATCCTCGGACCGGATATTCTGAATGTCCTTCCGACGGATTCCAATCTCTATACACTGTTCACCTTCGTCGGTGATGCGGCGTTCTACTTCTTCCCGGTGATCTGCGGCTACACCGCAGCGCGGAAGTTCAATGTGACTCCGGTCCTCGGCATCCTGCTGGGCGGGATTATGCTGCATCCTACCTATACCGCAATGGCTGCGGAAGGCGTACAGAACTTCACCGTATTCGGAATTCCGACCAATGTGATCAACTACGGTTCCACCGTACTTCCGATCATCATGTCCGTATGGGTCATGGGTTATGTGGAGCGCTTCTTCAACCGCATTCTTCCCAACGCGATCCGCAGCGTCTTCGCTCCGGCATTCACGATTCTGGTGATGCTGCCGGTATGCCTCTCCATCGTCGGTCCTGCAGGCGCATTCCTCGGCAACTACATCGTCAACGGACTGCTCGCATTCTCCAACGCAACCGGCTTCCTCGGACTGGCAATCATCACCGCAATCTATCCGCTGCTTGTCATGACCGGCATGCATATGGTTCTCATTACAGCGCTGTTCACTGTCTTTGCGACTGTTGGTTATGACGGCGCCGCAGCTCCTGCGCTGACCATCTCCGCATTCGCAATCATGGGTGTCGGCATCGGTGCCGCACTCCGTCTGAAGAACGCGTCCCAGCGTGCCCAGGCACTGGAATTCGCAGTCACCGCAATCCTTGCGGGTACTTCCGAACCGACCCTCTACGGTATCTGCGCAAGATACAAGCGTCCGTTCATCGGCCTCATCGGCGGCGGCTTCCTCGGCGGTCTCTATGCGGGTATCACAAAAGTCATCACCGCAACTCTCGTTCCGTCAACCAACTTCACGGCAGCCCTCTGCTTCACCGGCTCCACATCCGCAAACTTCGTCAACGGTATGATTGCCAACATCATTGCGCTTGTCGCAACCGCTGCCCTGGTATACTTCTTCGGTTTTGACAGGAACGAACCGGGACTTCAGAAGTAAGGATTCGAGACAATAAAGATATCCGGGAGGTATACCGATGATTTATCAGAAGATAACACTGAATGAACACGCAGAGCTTACCGCGATGGTTCTTGATCCGTCGGTATCCTTCCGGGTTTATCAGAAACGCCCGGCAGTGATCATCTGCCCGGGCGGTGCGTATCTGATCCACGCCACAAAGGAAGGGGAGATGATCGCACATGAATTTCTTTCAAGAGGGTATCACTGCTTTATACTGAACTATACGGTCGGCACCGACCGTGAACATCCCGAGAAGGGATTCAATGAAAACGCACGGTATCCCCGTCAGGCAGCCGAGCTTCTGAAAGCCATTCACATTGTCCGCAGTCATGCGGAAGCGTGGTACATTGATTCCGATCAGATCTTCCTGATGGGCTTCTCTGCCGGAGCGCATGTATGCGCTACTGCCGGAACCCGCTGGAAGGACCCGGAATTATTGAAACAGTTAAGCTTTGAACCGGATGGCACAGAACTGAAAACCGCAGGCATGGTGCTTGGCTATCCGATGCTGGGAGATAATCCGGAAGACTTCATGGGAGAAGAATTCCGCGGGGTTCCCAAAGAACAGCTGGCCATGACAAACCGCGTGCTTTACGGGAAAGAATCGGTCTGTGAAGAAGAAAAGGACGCAGTCAGTCTGGTTCACCGGATCACAAGGGATACCATACCTGCATTCATCTGGCACAGCATCGATGATCCGGTCATAGATTCACGAAACTCAACCGCATTTATTCAGGAATTATGCCGGCACGGCATTGCCTGTGAGTATCATCTCTTCTCGCGGGGAAGACACGGTCTTGGCCTGGCGGAACGCGAGGACGGCCTGAAGGAATGGCCGGAGCTTGCGGATGCCTGGATGAAACACCGGATGGAAGGAGAACACGCATGAGACAGGAAGATCTTACGGTATTTGAATACCGCCGCAGTAAGGAAGTCAAGAACACCGATGAAATCATGGAAGAACGCCTGCACGGGAAGTATGAAAAAGGTTCTGTCCCCAGTAAGACAGCCGGCTATGTGGACTTCATGATCTACCGTCCGGAAGGATACAACGGAACGGATGTACTGCCTGCCGTATTCAGCTTCCATGGCGGAGGGTTTGTCCTTGGCTATTATGAAACCGACGGAAAGTACTGCCAGAAGCTGGCGGATCTCTCCGGCTGTGCCGTGATCAATGTGGATTATCCGCTGGCCCCGGAGTTCAAGTTTCCCAAGCCGCTGCTTGCCAGCTATGAGGCAGTTACGGAAGTGGTGAAACGGGCAGAGTATTATCATCTGGACAAAGACAATGTCATGGTCATCGGCCACAGTGCCGGCGGCGCCATTGCGGCAGTCATGTGCTTAATGGACCGTGAACAGAAACAGATCGGTCTCAAAGGACTGATCATCGACTACGCACCGCTGCGTCAGTCACTGTCTCCGGAAGACCGGAAGGCACTGGACCCGGACAAGGCAATTGCGCCTTCCCGTATGGTGCAGTATATCAACTGGTACTTCGAGGATCTGAATGACATGGACCATATCTATGCCTCTCCGGTGCTGGCAGACCTTCATGATCTGCCGAGGACCCTGGTCATTGCGGCAGAGTATGACTCCCTGAGTGAAGAGGACCGGCAGTTTGCGGAAAAGGCAGAGGCAGCCGGAGTGGACACCACCTATGTGCTCTTCCCGGAATGCCAGCATGGCTTTACCCATGAAGCCTTCTCGGAATACCGGAAGGAAGATGCACAGAAGGCATGGAACCTCATGGCGTCCTTCATCAAAGAGACAGTACACAGAGACTGATC
>CAMOOA010000154.1 GCA_946621045.1 uncultured Erysipelotrichaceae bacterium | reverse complement strand
AACTGTATGGCTGGGGCGTGTATTGGGACCATCCGCGTTATGCGGTATCGGCAGTTGCCTGGATCATGAATCCGGAACACGGCGCAGTGGAATACCGGCCTGGTACATTCACCTTCCTTGATCCGCTGAACCGCACATCCGGAAAACTGCCGTTTGAGCCGCTCCGTGCATACAAAGCGCAGGTAAGAAAATCCCGTAAAAGCGATCATGAATTTCTGCTTGTAAGGATGCCTGTGGAAGTGAAGGAACCGCGGTTTGACGCAGTCATCGAAGATTATCTGAAACCGCGCAGTATCAAAAATGAATTCGGAACCTTTGAACTCGACCGGGATTATGACTGGTATGAGGGAACGGTGAACTATGGCGGAAAGGAAATCGCTGTCCGCCTGGATACCGATGACTGCGGTGTTGATGCCTCCGTGGCTGAAAAAACACTGAAGACAATTCTCTCCGGTTCAGAGGATCTGATCGCAAAGGCACAGAATTACGCGGCTGATGAAATGTATGACAATCTGGAAGACTGGTATGATGAGCCGCTGACCCGGGAAGAATTCATTGAACGGATCGGGACTCCGGAAGTTACCATCTCCAGAGACGGGGAGACTTCACTGTTCTTTGACGGCGGCGAACTGTTTGCCGGTCATACGATCATTGTCGAGATGGACGAAAACAACGTGTTTACCGAGGCATATCTTGCCGGATAGCAGGTGTCTTCCGTCAGAAAAATATTTAAAAAATCCGCATGTACTGTGCGGATTTTCTGACAGCTCTTCTGCCTGAGGAACACAGGATCAGTTCACCTGGATGCCGCGGGATTCGAGAAATGACAGGCAGAGGGAAAACGCTCCGTCCGCCTGCGGGCCGAAGAATCCATGCTCGGCGCCTTCAATCAGATGCACTTCCGCATCGGGAAACAGCTCTGCCGCATCCAGCGAGCATTGTGCCGGAACGATCGGATCATTACTGCCATGCAGTAAGAGAACCGGACCGGCATACTGTTTCATATCCTCGCGGATCGGTTCATTCATCGCATCAACGAAATATTTCCGGCTGACGGTCTGGTCAAAAATTGTGACGGACTCCGGTACGTCCTCCGGGGAAGAGAATTCGGCAGTAATAAGATCGTTGATATTGAAAGCCGGAAACATCAGAATCAGTCCGGCGATCTCATCGGGAAGATCAGCGGCGGTTTCGGTAACGACATAGCCGCCCTGACTCATGCCGAGCAGGATGATCGGCTGACCGTCCGCAATCCCGGTTTCCCGAAGATGGCGGATCACGTCCTTAAGATCTTCTTCCTCGGTGTGCACGCTCATATCATACAGGGTGCCGCTGCTCTGGATCGGATCTCCGCCGCCGCAGAAATCAAAGGCATAAGCAGCGATTCCGTGCTCCGCAAACCTCATCGCAAACGGTTCCGCATGGGAGTGATTCGTGCCGATGCCGTGGCAGAGAATCACAAGAGGATGCGTGTCCTTCCCGTCGTCCGGAAGATACGTCTTTCCGTAAATATATTTATTATCCAGAGTAATCGGATGTTCTTCGACGGTATAGGGAACCGTTGTGTTTTCCGAGACCTCCGATACAGAGGAGGGTTCCGGCGCAGAAGAGGGCTGCACAGGCGCTGCGGTCTCTGCGGCAGGGGTTTGAGCTGCCTTGAACCTCTCCCGGACATAATGGGCACAGACGGAACCAAAGTTGATTAAGAGTCCCAGTGTTATTGCGAGCAGAATCAGATATCGGGTAATGGGCTGCAGGTCTTTCCATCGTTTCATAATAAAAATTATAGCGTGAAACCGGAAATTCCTGCGGGCACATAAAAGTTTTTGAGAATGCATGCCGAAACAAAACGGGTGTGTTTATAATGAATTAAAGGCAGTTTTATGAGTACAGAATCCAGAAATCCCCGTTCTGTCCGGCTCAGTGAAATGAGCACGGAAGAAATTGCGTATCTGATGAATGCGGAAGATGCGGAAGTTCTTTCAGCGGTTAACCGCTGCATTCCTGCCGTCGCAGCGATTGCGGATGTCTATGCGGAGACGCTGAAGCACGGCGGCCGCGTATTCTATCTTGGTGCAGGCACCAGCGGCGGACTGGCGCTGCTGGATGCGGCGGAAGTTCCGCCGACCTTCGGGCTGAGTCCGGACCGCGTCATTGCGCTGACGGCGGAAGAAGGAATCAACTATACAACGGATGATGAAGACAGTCAGAGCAGGGCGGAAGAGAAACTCCGCATGCATGGATGCGGCGAAGCGGATCTTGTGATCGGCGTTGCGGCAAGCGGCTCAACACCGTATGTCGTTGAAGGACTTCGCTACGCAAAGTCCTGCGGCGCAAAAACCGCTGCCGTTGTATGCAATACCGGAACGCCGATGAAGGAAATCGCAGACTGCTGCGCCGAAGCGGATACCGGTCCCGAAGTGCTTACCGGATCAACCCGGCTGAAGGCGGGAACTGCAGAGAAGATGATTCTGAATATCCTGTCCACCGCCGCAATGGTGCGGCTCGGCAAGGTTTATTCCAACTATATGGTCGATGTGAAGCCGATGAATCAGAAACTTGTCAGACGGGCAAGGACCATCGTCATGGAAGTAACAGGCTGTGATGAAGCGCAGGCGGCGGAGGCGATGAGCGCCTCCGGAAACAGCTGTGTGCGCGCAATCCGCCTGATTCAGGGTAAAACCGAAAACTGATAGAGGAAGGAGAGAAATCGTTATGCCCACATTCAATTCCAACAGCAACGGAACCAAGAACAACGCAAGCAAGGCAGGAATGCCCAGCAACCTGCCGAAATCTCCCACAACATCACCCCGTCCGGCAAGCAAGGCAGGAATGCCCAGCAATCTTCCCAAGACCGCTCCGGCAGCCGCAAAACCCGCGAAGAAGTCGATCGATGAAATCGTAAAAGAAGTCATTGACGGTGCGTGGGGAGCCGGCGCAGACCGCAAGGCGAAACTTGAGGCCGCAGGTTATGACTACAACCTCGTACAGCGTGCGGTAAACCGTGTCGCAGGCGCATCCGCCGCAGAACTCAGCGCAGTTGTGGATCAGGTAATCCGCGGTGAGTTCGGCAACGGCGCAGACCGCAAGGCAAAACTGGAAGCCGCAGGCTTTGATTACAACACGGTACAGGCTGCCGTCAACGCGAAGCTTTCCGGCAAGCCGATCGCAGGTGCCGGTGATCTGGATGCCGTCGCAAAGGCTGTCATCCGCGGTGATTACGGCAACGGCGCAGAGCGCAAGGCAAAGCTCGAAGCTGCAGGCTATGACTACAATGCCGTTCAGGCAAGAGTCAACGCGCTGCTGAAATAAGCACGCATCGAAAGTCCGGAGAAATCCGGATTTTTT
>CAMOOA010000153.1 GCA_946621045.1 uncultured Erysipelotrichaceae bacterium | reverse complement strand
AATGAACCGGCTGCTTCAGGAAGGCCTGATTTCAAGACGGCGCGGAAGCGGCACGATCGTACTGCCGGCACCCGGAAATCTTTCCACCAGTTTTCATTCGACATTCAAAGGGGAAGAGCACAATCATCTGAAGGATCGAAGAGTGCTTTCCGTCACGTATGAGACGGTTCCTCAGGAGGCAGCTGATTTCTTCGGCACCTCGGTAAACCAGCCGCTGCTTACGCTGGTCCGGGAATCCTATCTCAGCGGAAAGCCGGTTGTCCGGTATGTGACCTATCTGAGTCCTGCATGCATGGTGAAGGATACGGACGATGTGTCCGGGTCGCTGTATGAACTGCTGGAGGAACTGGGTGATCCGATTGACCGGGTCATTGAAGTCATCACCGCATTCATTGCCGGACCGGAGGAAAAGAACATCTTCCATCTCGAAAACGATACTGCGCTGATTCATCGTATCCGGAAAGGATACAGCCGGGAAAATCCGATCGAATATACCGATTCTCTGTATCTTTCCGATGATTATCAGCTGACGATTGAAGAATCATTCACAAAATAAAAAACAACAGAAGGGAGTTCAATTATGGGACCGATCAAGGTTAGCCCGATGTATGACAAAACGATCTGGGCAGGCGACAGGCTGGCAAAGATCCGTAACCGTGTATGGAACGGCGAAGGCACATCCTGGGAAATCAGTGTGCATCCGTATGCACAGTCTGTGGTCAGCGAAGGGGAACACAAGGGAAAAACCATTGCGTCCTTAATTGAAAACGACCATGACGGCATTCTCGGTCCCGGCGTCACGGATGAAGATCTGCTTCGCTGCGCATTCCTTGACGCAAAGGACTCGCTCTCCGTACAGGTTCATCCCGGTGAACGCTATGCGCGGGAAAACGAAAACGACCACGGAAAAACCGAAGCCTGGTATATTCTTGACGCCGATGAAGGCGCAGAGCTCGTCGCCGGATCGGACTTCCGTTCCAGAGATGAGATTCAGGCATCCATCGATGCCGGCACGATCGAAGACCACCTGTACCGCATTCCGGTAACGGAAGGCGATTTTGTCCAGGTGCCGAGCGGCACCCTGCATGCATTGGGCGCCGGCATTCTTGCACTTGAGATCGGCACGAATTCCAATACGACCTACCGGTTCTATGATTACAACCGGAAAGACAAGGACGGTAATCTCCGTCCGCTGCACATTGAGAAGAGTCTGGATGTGGTTGTCTGCGGACAGACCGGCGTAAAGGTCTCCACATCGGTTGATCATCAGCCGAAGTTAAAACGGATCGCAGACTTCCCGGAATACAGCGTTGACCTGATCGATGTAAAGGGGGAATATACACTTCCCGCATGGCCTGCTTCGTTTCGGACGCTCTCCTGTGTCAAAGGAGAGGCAGTGCTCACCTGCGAAGGAGAGAACTCGATGCTTTCGTATACCGAGTCGGTATTCCTGCCGGCTTCCTGCGGGGAAATCACAGTGAAGGGCGACTGCCGTCTGCTGGTCGGAACACCGAAGCCGCGCGCCGTCATGGATATCAAAGAGCCGCGCTTTCTGACAGACTTCTCGAAGACCGCGTCTTCCGTTACGCTTTCGCACGGCGTCAAGAAGCTGAAGGATATCGCTTCCTACTATCTCAATACGGAAGGCGTGGATCCGGAGACGGTGCTGTATGAAGTGCAGTGCGATGACGGAAACCCCGAGGTTCCGGGATCACTGTCCTACGGTCTTACGACGATTTATCCCAACCGCATCAATGATGAGTGTCCGTTCACCAAGGGACACTGGCACATGGATGAAAGTGTTGACGAAGTTTATGAAGGCGAAGCCGGAACCGGTCTTCTCATGTATATGAATCACGACGGTATGACCTGGTGTGAGAAGGTATTCCCAGGCAGTGTTCACCACATTGCCGGAACGCTGGCGCACCGGCTGATCAACACCGGTGATGAACCTCTGAAGGTAAGGGCAGTCTGGCCGCCTTCGGCAGGGCATAACTATGACGAAGTAATCGCGCATCCGTTTGGATTCCGCGTATTCCGGATAGGAAATGAACTGAAGGTAATTCGCCATGAGTAATTATGACCGCTTCCCGCACATCGACTGTAACGACAACCGCGTAACCCGCGGCTACGACAGTATCATTTCGAAACTGCAGAGCCGGATCACACCGGATGCACGATTTGTGCTGATTGCGGAAACCTATCCGGGCGTACGGGATGAGAAAATTCTTCCGCAGCTGAAACAGCTGAATCCCTCACTGGTCATTGAGACAAAGGATCTGTATCTGCCGGATGAGGAAATGACGGAGAAGATGATGCCGTGGCTGACCGATGACCGTGTCTTCGGACATATGTACAGCGGCACCGTGGAAACCTTCCTCGACAATGAAAAAGTGCAGGCCGCAAAGAAGGTGTTTGAAGATGCGTCCGGTCTGATTCTTGTCTACGGCATGGGCGCCTCGCTCTTTGGGACAGGGAACCTCTGCGTGCTGTTTGATATGGCGCGCTGGGAGATTCAGATGCGCTACCGTGCAGGAATGGGCAACTATAACTGCTCGAATACAAACGATGATATTCTGCGCAAATTCAAGCGCGGATACTTTGTGGAATGGCGGATGGCGGATCTGCTTAAGATTCAGATCCTCGATTCTCTCGATTATCTGATCGATACCAACAAAGCGGATGATCCGAAGATGATCACCGGAGATCAGTTCCGCAGCGGACTGAAACAGGCCGTAAACCAGCCGTTCCGCCTTGTGCCGTATTTTGACCCGGGTGTCTGGGGCGGCCAGTGGATGAAGGAACACTGCAATCTCGATCCTTCCGCAAAGAACTACGCCTGGTCGTTTGACGGTGTTCCGGAAGAGAACTCCCTGTATCTGCGGTTCGGCGATACGGATGTCGAGATTCCGGCAATGGATCTGACGCTGTACTGCCCGAAGGAACTGCTCGGCGCAAAGAACTACGCCCGCTTCGGTGCGGAATTCCCGATCCGGTTTGACTTCCTGGATACGATGGGCGGACAGAATCTCAGCCTGCAGGTACACCCGCTGACGGAGTATATCCACCGGACCTTCGGCATGGCATATACCCAGGATGAAAGCTACTACCTGCTGGATGCCGGAGAGGATGCGTGTGTCTATCTCGGCGTCAGGACCGGCACAAAGCCGAAGGACATGCTGGGAGCGCTGAAGGAAGCACAGGAAACCGGAACGTTTGACGCGGAACGCTATGTCAATAAATTCCCCGCGAAGAAACACGACCATTTCCTGATTCCGGCCGGTACGATTCACTGTTCGGGAACGAATGCCATGGTGCTGGAAATCAGTGCCACACCCTATATCTTTACCTTCA
>CAMOOA010000152.1 GCA_946621045.1 uncultured Erysipelotrichaceae bacterium | reverse complement strand
ATGCTTGACTATATGTCTGTGGCGGATTACGGGTTTACCGATGAGGTTCTGACCCCGGGCTTCAGCGGCCGGGTGGATCTCGGCAATACATCGTATTACATGACGCAGGGAGAACTGGGTCCGCTCTATGTATATACTGCAGTGACGTTCTCCGTTGTATTCGGCACGCGCGTTGCATTCACATTGCTTGCGGCGGCAGCGGCAGCGGTGCTCTTCCTGATCGGCGCATCCCGGATCCAGCGCGTGAAGATCACGCGTATCTCTGCCGGAAACGAATCCCCGGATCCGGCAATGAACGGACACGGCGAGCTGACGAAAATCGCAGGCGAAACCGGCCGGAAGAAGGAACGCCGTCCCGGCAGCCGGGCAACCCCGGAGGAAAAGACAACCGCGCTTATGAAGCGGATTATTCAGGTGCTCGGTGCTGTGATGGCAGTGGTTCTGCTGTTCCGGGACCGTCTGCTTCCGGCAAATTCAATGATCAATTATGTGCTGGATGAAACCTGGCCCCGCGGAATGAATGTCTATGCGGTAACCGCAATCATGATCCTTGTGCTTACCGCAATGGTCGGTGTCACCATGGTGCTCGGCGTGCTGCGGATCCTGTCCCGCATTCTCAGTCCGCGGGCAGAGACGATCTGCCGGCTTCTGCGGAGCGCCGTGGAATATATCTCCGTGCTTGCGGTCGCCTATGCTGCATTCGGCTTCCTCGGCGTTCGGGTGGAAACCCTGATCACCACGACCAGCGTGATGGCGCTTCTGGTCGGTATGGGTGCACAGGATCTGACGCAAGATATCATTGCCGGTCTCTTCCTGATGTTTGAAAGTGAATTCCAGGTCGGCGATGTGATCGATACCGGCGGAAAGATCGGCATTGTCCGCGAAATCGGCCTGCATTCCACCAAACTCATTGACATGAACAACAATGTGCTCATCATCAGCAACTCCAAGCTCGCAGATATCATCAACCGGACGCAGCGCACCAGCTTTGCCTTTGTGGACTTTACGGTTTCTTCCGAGGTGAAGATCCGCGATCTCGAAGCCCTGTTCAAGGAAAAGCTGCCGCCGCTGAAGAAGAAGTATCCGAAGCTGATCGGCGCGCCGTATTTCCGCGGTGTGAGCACGTTCAGCGGAGCGACGATGAAGTGCGGCATTGCGGCGGAGGTCATGGAGAAAGACCGGATTCCGATGGAGCGGAACCTGAACAAGGAAGTGCTTCGCATCCTGCAGGACGCATCCATCAGCCCGATGTAGGAAAGGAGGAGGACGATGGCGGAAAACAGTACAGAAAAAACATCGAACGGCCGGCGTACCGGACGGATCTGGCATGTCATTCTTGCGGCCGTTGTGCTTCTGCTTTTAAACGGGCTGGTGCTTTACGGATTTACGCTGGTTGAGCAGACCACAAAACTGGAACGGCGCGTCAGCAACAGTATGGACCGTCTGTATACGTCCATCACTGCCGCAGAAAACGCCAGTGAAGGCCTGACGTCGATTTTTGACAGCCGTTACCTGGAGCGGCTGGAATTTCTGAAACATGTCGCGGACAACGAGGCAGAGGATTACAGCACCCTCATGCAGTTTGCAGCAAGGTATCTGGAGGCGGATGATCTGTTTGTCATGGACCGCCGTACCGGAACCTATCTCTACGGCACCGGGGAAGAACCGTCAAAGGAAGCGGTCAGTGATCTTGCGGTATATCTTCAGAAACAGGAGACTTCCCGCAATGTCCGGGTCTTTGAGGGAAACCGGTACTACATGCTGTTTCTGACGGACCGTCTTACGATGGTGCAGTGTGTTTCCGGCGATGCATACGAGGATTTCATGGACAACATCTATACGCCGGAGGAAGTCATCCGTACCAACCTCAGCGAAGGAAACAACATCTCCTTTGCGGTCCGGGGCGGAACCGTTCTCTATTCCCCGAATGAAGAGGAAAACGGCAGGAAGCTCAAGGACATCATGACAGCCGGGCAGGATCTTCCCGCGTTTGTAAAAGGGCGTAACGGCAGCTATTCCGTCGCCAGATACAACGATCAGACGTTTCTGATGATGAACCGTCATATCGACGGCGTCGGACTGGATCTTTACCACGGAACCTCGCTGAACGATGTATTTGTGAACACAAAGCGGATCGTATTGCCCGTGCTTGGCGGCATTGCGATTACCGTGGTGCTTTATATTCTCTACAGTTATTTCCTGCGGGACGACTATGTAAACAAACGCACGGCGACCGGAATCACAAAGGAGATCCTGCGGTACAAGAGCACAGCCTATGTGGTCCTGTCAGTGCTGTTTATCGCCGGCGCAGCGTATTACTCCCGCACGACGACCGGGCTTGCGGACTTTATTCATAACTACCCGCAGGCCTTAAGCAATGCGGAAAACGCCTACTATGACGCCAATATCTGCCAGCGCGATCTTAAGGAAGACCTCGATGATAACTCAGTGCAGAATGCGCAGATGATTTCCGCATATCTTTCCGATTACCCGGAGCGGCGCAATGCCGATGAACTGCGGAAGCTTTCCAAACTGTTCCGGCTTGACTACATCATGATGTTTGACCGCACCGGCACCGAGACCGTATCCGATTCGGGATATACAGGCTATAAGATCTCCACGGATCCCGAAGCGCAGTCCTATGTATTCAATCCGCTGAAGAAGGGCATTCCGTATGTGATCCGGGATACTGCACCGGATGAGCTGACCGGGTGGACGAACCGCATTGTCGGCGTCACAACGAAGAATACGGACGGTCAGGTGGACGGCTTCCTGCAGACCGTGTTCCGTCCGGTTGACCTCGACTACGCGCTTTCCATCAGCACACTGTCGAATACGTTTGACAATTCGGTGCTGTCCAATACATTTGAAAACTTCGCGGTGGACCGTGAAAGCAGACAGCTTATCTACTGTCCCGATCATGATCTGATCGGCGAGGATGCGGTGGAATCCGGCTTCCCGGAAGAGGCGCTGCGCAGCGGATTTACCGGCTATCTGGATATGGATGACGAACAGTACTTCGCGGCGTCAAAGCAGGTGGAAATGATGTATCTGTATACCGCACTTCCGGTATCGCTGATCTTCATGGGACGCGATCTCTTTGTGGTGATCGCGGTGATCCTGGTGTTCCTGAGCATTCTCTGTCTTACCTGGCTGCTGGGACGGATGGTTATTCCGCACCGCAGAAAGGAAGAGGTGACACTGCCGCCGCCGGTGCCGCAGCGCGGAACGGACGGCATGATCATCGTGGAGACGGAAGAAGGCGTCTTCAAGGAAGCACTTGCGCCGCATAAGCGCTGGTCGATCCTGCCGCGCAACTGGCTCAGCATGAACGCGGAGGAAAAGCTCGGCATT
>CAMOOA010000151.1 GCA_946621045.1 uncultured Erysipelotrichaceae bacterium | reverse complement strand
CGCTTACATTCGGCGTATTGGACAGATTCATGATGAGATAACCGAAGGCAAGTGCTGCGACGGAAATCATTGCGATCACCGCATCGCCCTTGATCTTCGTATTTGTGCCGGTCCGCAGGATCAGCACGGCACTCACAACCGTCACCGGAAGCACAAGGACCATGTTGTTGGTCATCCTCAGCACCGTCGCAATGCACATGGCGCCGAAGGCCACATGACTGAGACCGTCGCCGATGAACGAGAAGCGCTTCAGCACCAGCGGAACGCCGAGCAGCGCTGCACAGAGCGCGGTCAGTACGCCGACGATCAGCGCATAGCGGACAAACGGATACTGAAGGTAGTTAAACAGAGTGTCCATCAGTGCTCACCGCCTTCCTGTTCCAGAAACATCCGGCCGATTTTACTGTTGAGATATTCCTGACGGGTGCCGAAGAACATTTCCGATCCGATATGCAGAATATGCGTCGCATTGCGGAGCGCGGTTGAGATATCATGCGAGACCATGATGATGGTTACGCCTTCCCGGTTGAGATCTTCGATCAGTTTGTACAGTTCCGCGGTCACCTTCGGGTCCAGTCCGGATACCGGCTCATCCAGCAGGATGATCTTGCGCGCCGCACAGAGCGCCCGCGCAAGCAGGACACGCTGCTGCTGACCGCCGGAAAGATCGCGGTAACAGCGGTCCTTCAGATCTTCAATTGCCATGCGGCGCATCGCTTCCGCCGCAAGTTCCTTTTCTTCCTTTCCGTAGAATGCCCGCCGGCCAAGCCGGGACTGGCATCCGGAAATCACGATCTCATAGACCGATGCCGGAAAATCGCGCTGTACTTCCGTCTGCTGGGGAAGGTAGCCGATCTCATCCGGTTTCAGTCCGTCGCCGTAATTAATGGTTCCGGAAAGCGGCTTCTGAAGATGCAGGAGCGTCTTCATCAGGGTCGTCTTTCCCGATCCGTTTTCACCGACAATACAGAGGTAGCTGCCGGCATCCACCTTAAAATTCAGATGTTCCGCAATCGCCTTGCCGTCATAGCCAAGCGAAAGGTCGTTTACTTCAAGCAGTGCCATTGTTTCCTCCTGCCGTATTAATTCAGTGCTTCCTTCAGCACATTGAGATTGTCATTCATCACATCCAGGTAGGATGTGTTTTTTTCCATACTCCCCTGCATGGAGTTGAGCGTCAGGATATCCCTGCTTTTGTCACTGGAGTTTTCAATAATCGTCTTTGCGATGCGGTCATCGCTTCCTTCAATCGTCATGACATGGTTCAGCCCGAGCTCATCGAGTTTTCCGGCAAGAAACAGCACGGTCTCAAAGCTCGCCTCGGTCTCTGCCGAGCATCCCGAGAACGCCGCATAGCAGGTCAGCCCGTAATCATCCGCCATGTAGCGGAACGGATACCGGTCGCCGAAGAGCAGGCTTTGGAATTTCGCATTTGATACGGTTTCCTGATACTCCTGATCAAGCGCCGCAAGCTGTTTGAGATACGCTGCTGTATTGGCTTTATACACCTCCGCATGATCCGGATCCTTTTCCGCAATCACATCCGAAATCTTCTGTACCAGCACCTGTGCACTGCGCAGGGACAGCCAGATATGCTCGTCATATTCTTCCTCATGTTCATGTTCGTCATGATGTTCCTCTTCATGATCATGATCATGTTCTTCTTCCGCGCCTTCCGGTGTCTCCTCTTCTTTCACACCGGCGCCGTCGGTTTCCAGCAGACGGATCACCGCAAGTTCCGGATTGCGGGATTCCTTCAGGGCATCCTCCGTCCATTTATCCGATTCACCGCCGACACAGATAAATACATCACAGTCTGCGATCTTCATGATATCCGCCGCACTGGGCTGATAGCTGTGCAGATCTGCGCCGCTTTCCAGCAGAAGCGTCACTTCCGCACTGCCCGGATTCTCCCCCAGCACATTCATGACCCAGTCATATTCCGGCATGATCGTTGCGACGATACGAAGCTTATCCACCGGAGCTTTTCCGGTTCCGCAGCCTGACAGCACCAGACTAAGCGCCGCAAGCATTGTTAACAGACACCGTTTCATCGCACACCTCCCCTGTCGGCACAGGAACCGCAGACGCCGTAGAATACCGTGCGTCTTGGATCGACCGCAAAATGATACCGGCTGTTCAGTTCCTTCTGCATCTTCTCGAGTTCCGTGCTGTGCATGTGAAACAGCTGTCCGCACACTTCGCATTTGCAGTGAAAACAGGTGCCGTGATGATCATGTTCTTCTTCCGGCACATATTCATAACAGGCAGAGTTGCCCGCATCGATAATGTATTTATAGACAATGCCCTCTTCCACAAACTGTTCGAGCGTCCGGTAAACCGTCGCCTTTCCGATCGGGTTTTCGCAGGTGCGGAAATGCTCGCTCAGCTCCCCTGCGGTGACATGCGTGCCGCGCAGGGTCTTGAGATAATCAAGCAGCTCCTCCCGCTGTTTTGTCTTATATCTGGCTCCGTTCATGTATGCCTCTCAATTTGATAACCGTTCTCAATTTTAGCATTCCGCTATCGCATGTCAATGAAAACACAGCGGCTTGAACGGAAGAACACATTATTGTTTAATGGTTATAGCAAGCTAACTGAAAGAGGCAAACATGAAAGTCGCTGTATTGTCAGAAAATACGGAAGGAAGCACGCATTGTCCGACCGAACACGGATTGTGTTTCTACATTGAGACCGGAGCGCATAAGCTGCTGTTTGACACCGGTGCGTCCGATCTGTTTATTAAGAATGCCGAAACCCTCGGCATCGATCTGAACCAGGTTGATACGGTTGTCCTTTCCCACGGGCACTATGATCACGGCGGCGGGATTCCGTCCTTCCTTGCATTGAATGATCATGCAAAGGTCTATATCCCTTCCGCTGCCTTCGGTCCGTATTATTCCATGCATGCATCGGGTCCGAAGTATATCGGTCTGTCAGAGGAACTGAACGGCAATCCGAGACTGATACCCTGTGAACATACGGTGGATATCGACCCTTCCCTCCGCGTATTCTCGGACATTACGGTCACGTATCCGATTCCTTCCGCCAATGATTCCCTGAAGGTAAAAGACGGGGACGAATATATCGCCGATGACTTCGCGCATGAACAGTGTCTGGTCATTACGGAAAACGGACACCGCTATCTCTTCTCCGGATGCGCGCACCACGGGATCCGCAATATTCTGGACCGCTTCCGGGAACTGTACCGGACCGATCCGGATGCCGTCTTCGGCGGTTTCCACATGATGAAGAAACACGGCTACAGCGCGGATGATATCGATCAGATTATTGAAACCGCACTTGCGCTGAAAAAGACAGCTTCGCAGTACTATACCTGTCACTGCACCGGCATCGAAGCCTATGAAGGGATGAAGAAGATTATGGAAAAACAGCTGAACTATCTGCACAGC
>CAMOOA010000150.1 GCA_946621045.1 uncultured Erysipelotrichaceae bacterium | reverse complement strand
GCAGACCGCGTGAAAACGCTTCTGAACAAAAATGAAGAGTATCAGCGTCTGAACAGAGAGATGGAAATTCCGAAGAATGTGCAGACCATTCTGGATGAGATCGATACTGCATGGAATTATCTCGGCTCCCATGAATATGTAAAAATGCCCTCCGGCACCACGGAATATCAGATCCGCACCGGAGACGGGAAGAATTTCGGAACCGCAGTCTCCGGCTTTTCCGTAAAGAGCTATATCATTCTCAATATGGAGAATCCGGATCTCTTTGAAAGCGAAAGCGCCGCAGGGCAGATGATGCGGGACAACATGTTGTTAACAATCACGCATGAGACCTTTCATCTGTGCCAGGAGCGCTACCATACCGGATTCTTTACGGACTCCAACCGCTTTGATGAAATGGTTACGCTGGTTCTGGAATCCGATGCCAAAGAGTATTACCAGCTGTATGAATACATCACGACTGATCCCAAGCTGACGGATGCGGATTACTGGATCTCCCTGACACAGCCGATCGACAGCGAGAAGTTCTTTTCTCAGCTCTTCATGCAGGAAGAGGGATATGTCCTCTCAAAGTTTGTGCAGTATCTGCGGAAGGAAACCAAAAAGGATCTTCCGGTCATCAAACTGCAGAATGCCCGTTCAAAGATCATGTATCCCGGCACGTCCTATCCGATTATCGAAGCGTTCGGTCTTACAGACAAACAGTTCGATACGTATTTCCGCAAATGGTGTCTGGAAAACCGGAAGAAGTTTGCGGAGTGCTACGAGGACATGCATACCTATGAACAGTACAACCCCTACCCGTATCAGGGGAAGAAACTGGGCCGGGATGATCCGGTCCGCATGTCTTTTGAAGATATCACCTACAGCGCAGGCGTACGGGTATTTACCCAGACCGAAGCCGAGCCCATGGCGCTCCTGCTGGTGCCGGATTCTCTTCCGAAGGGACAGTCCCCCTCGTGCAATATTCTGCCATGCGGCGACTACAGCGTTACGGACAACGGAGCCTTTGTAAAACCGCAGCCGGTTGTCAAGAATGAAAGTCATAAACGCCGGCTCTTCCTTGAGATCTACGGCAACCCGAAACTCGGCAGTGTGCCGGACGGTTATTCGGTTTATCCCCTGGCCTCCAGAAAAGCGCCTGTCCTGAAAAAAGAAAAGGATGCCCTTCTGATCCGGATCAGCGATCCAAGCCCTGCCATGAAAAAAGGACTGATGACCGGAGTGCTTCTGAACATCTCAACTTCCGAAGGCATCGAACTGCAGTACAAGGCAGCCGCAAAGGATGTCGGAAAAGATCTCAGCCTTCCGCTTTCCAATCTGAATCCGAACGGATCGTCAGATTATACCGTTGAGGTATCCTTTGCGGAATATACCACCTCATCAAAGGGAACGATCCTTTCCGCCCCGGAATCACAGACTGCCTCTCTCCGCATTGCGGATATGTCAAATGCACAGACCTTCACCGCGTATCTTACAGAAGATACCCTGACCAGTATGACCGATCGGGCACTGAAAGAAGATAACGTTACGGGAGATCCCTTCCCGCAGGCAGTCACCGTTACATTAAACGGCAATAAAGCATCCATTACGCTGGATGGGTATACCTGGAGCTGGACCGCAACGGACAGAGACTTCCGGATGACTTCCCGCTCCTCAAGAAACAGCATTCATCTGGAAGGCACCGTGTATAAGAATGACCTCAGTGATACGCTGTATGAAGGAACCATCGATTCCCTTCCTGATATCACAGGCTCATGCACGATAACCGTGAGCGAAGATGGAGAAACAAATTCCGGTACGGTCACGATTTCTCTTTCCTCCATGACAAAACCCGGAACTATCCGGATCGTGTTTTCAAAAGACGGGAAGATTTCAGAAGGTGAGATCGTACTTTACGGAGATTTCCGCAGAAAATCCGTCAGCAACGGCGAAACCTATGAAAACTCTGTGGACAAGGTCTTCTTCCGTTTCCACAGCTGAGCAGGGCTTCACAGGGTTACAGAACCTGATCTGCCTGTCTATGGGATTTTTGCGTCTGATACTCCGGGGTTCTTATCAGACAATTTTCAGACTTGTCTTTTGTTTACTTCCGGCGGGGAAACTGCCTCGATGATCTGTATATAGTATTTGTGCGCTTTGCCGCATTACGGTTCCGCACAGATCGAAAACAGCTGTCCGGTATTATTTATAGAACAGACTGTTTGACGTGTACATGTATCTCGGGTGTGTTATATATGATCAGAAACTTCGCCGATAAGGAAACAGAAAAAATCTTTCATCAGACCGTATCGAAAAAGCTTCCGCCTGCGATTCAGAAAACTGCGCTGCGCAAGCTGATTATGCTGGACACCGCAGAGACACTGAATGATCTGAGAGTTCCTCCCGCAAACCGTCTGGAGGCTCTGAAAGGGAATCGAAGCGGACAGTACAGAATCTGCTTTCGTTTCAGTTTTCTCGGCGCCGAAGATGTTGAGATTACGGACTGTCACTGAATTTGGAGGCAATTATGACAAAGCGGATTGAATCACCGACGATCGGTGAAATATTAAAAGAAGAATTCCTGAATCCCATGGGAATTTCAGCATACCGCCTTGCGAGGGATATCGGTGTGCCTGTTTCTAGAGTTCAGGACCTCCTGCATGACCGGCGAAAGATAACGGTTGATACATCGCTGCGTCTCGGAAAGTATTTCGGTGTTTCCGACCTGTATTTTCTTAATCTGCAGAATAATATAGATGTTCGCAACGAAAAAGCTCTGCTGGAAGATGAACTGAACCGGATCATACCTCTGTCTCACGCTTCTTTCGGATTATGAAAAACACTATTCCGGAAGACAATCTGAACAACGTCAATTTCACTGAAAACACCGCACATTACGGATTCGATAATGAGTCCTTTCATTGTGCGGTGTTCTTTTTTGGTGCAGTTTGCGGCGGAATAAGAATCAGCCGGTCAGAGTTCCTTCGCTTTTGAGACATGCCTTGCGGCTTCCAGCAAAAGCCGCTGTTCTGCGTAAACCTTCTTTGCCTGCAGCTCCAGTGCTTTTGCGGCCAGTTTCGCTGTGGTCTGTGCCACTTCCTTCTTATGATGCTTTACGTAGAAGTATGCGGCTGTCCCAACGCCTGCAGCGACCGTTACGATGGCCGCTGTCCGGATTGCCTGCTGTTTTATTTCTTTTTTGCGGCAGTTTTTGCAGAGTTTTCCGAGATGATATTTCGGAAGCTTTTCGCCGCAGACAGGACAATAATTATATTTCACGATCCATTCCCTCCTGGCTGAGTCATCAGCTCTGTTACTACTATTGTACAGAATGTCCCGACACATTGGACAGGTCTGTTGTACATTCCGGTATACGGTCTGAAAACTCCCCTGCTAAAGTGATACCCGTAGAGAGGACCGAACGATGACAGTTCGTAGACACTCCCTG
>CAMOOA010000149.1 GCA_946621045.1 uncultured Erysipelotrichaceae bacterium | reverse complement strand
CATCCTTTTCATTTGTTCAGTCGGGAAACCGTTTAGTTTTCCTCCGGTTCGTCCCAGACCTCTTCCCGTATACTCAGAGAGCGTTTAATTTCGTTTTTCAGTTCATCGCTGAAGTCATCCAGATCGCTCAGTGTAATCGCACCCTCATCGAGCAGAGACAACAGGTTGTAATGCATCATGCTCCGCCGCATCTCGCATATGACACCGGTAAATCTTCTGTCCCGCTTAATGCGTTTTTCCACCTCCCAGAACCGCTGTGCGGAACTTGTGGAGGAGTCCGAAAGAATCGACACATACTCGTTGTTCAGTTTCTCAATGAATGCCTCCTGCCAGTCCGGAAGTTTTTTCCGAAACAGTTTCCAATCCTTTTCCTTCACTTCCCTCATATTATTCACCTCAAGTACATGATATCTCATCAGGAACAACATGCTGAATAAATGACGGCCAACTATTCCCGCAGCTTCACGGACTGGTTCAAACCATGCAGGGTGTTATTGATTCGAAAAAACACAAAATCATAAGACTATAACTGCCGGTCAGTCAGATCGGAACAGGTATGGTTTTCCTATTCTTCAGATCGATTCCTTCGCTTCGTCAGTTTCTGTACGAAAAGCTGCCGAAGATCATACACCGCGGTTTCAAACACTCTGATGTCCTGTTCAGTGACATCCCGCTCTCCGTACAGTATCTCTTCATAAATCTGAATGAATCTCAGATACACTTCCGGAATCTCCCGGTTCACTCTTGTCTGATATTCCTGCAGGGTTTCCCCCGGGCTCGGACGGTATCCCATCCTCCGCAGGGTCCGTATGCAGCGGCGGAACAGGATCCGGATCTTTTCCCGATTGTTCATCTTCTGATACCGAAGCTTTCGGATCAGAATATCCAGCGGGATATATGCGGCCAGAAACAGACCCGCCAGCAGAAGCGGAAGATATGTACGTTCGGAAGAACGGGTTTCCTGCAGTTCGACAGCTGTATCAGATGCAGTTTCTGTCTCCTCTTCTTCCTCCTCTTCCTCCACAAGTGCAGTGACATTGCTGCTGGTGCTTTCAGAGCGGGCAGTCACTTTCCATCCGGCATATCGCTTGAAACCGGGACTCGGTTCGAAGTCGAGCCAGCCGATTCCTTCAATATAAGCTTCCGCCCATGCATGCGCATGCGTGGACAGCACTTTTGTCTCCTCTTCTCCGGCTGAGAAACAATAACCCTGCTGGTAGCGTGCCGGGATTCCTTCCGCTCTTACGAGCAGGACAAATGCAGTCGCAAAATGCGTGCAGTATCCCTGCTTTGATTCAAAGATCAGATAATCAAGGAACGCCGCCGGAGATGTCACCGTTTCCGGAAGTTCACCGGGCGCGGAAGTATACGTAAGACGCGCCAGATTCTTCTCAATTGCGGTCAGTTTCTCATAATCCGTTACGGTGCCTTCGAGCACATCATCCAGCCAGGAACGCAGCTCCGGTGACAGTTCTGTCTGCGGGCAGTAAACATCACGAATCCGGTTCCGATACGCTGTGAACGACTGGGGTGTGTATTCCGAAATATCCAGTCCCTGAAGCACTTTCGCCGCTTCTTCAATCACTTCCCGGGACGGCAGTTCAGCGGACGGATGATTCAGCAGTTCTTCCAGCTTCTCATACCGCCGGTTCAGACGGCAGTAATCAATCGCATATTCATCATTGTTTCTGCCGGTAAACCACAGATCTCCGCCTTCCTGCATGGTTTCATGATTCCGGATCTGCGGCATTGTTTTCCCCGGCATGAATACATGTTCCGTACGGATCCCCTTACAGTCGATTTCAAGACCTGAGGTGCGCACATAGTCACGGAGACTGTCTCCGTCATATGTTATGACCGCAGACAGGGTTTCGATCAGGTCATACATCCTGTAGTTGGCGTCAGAGGTGTCGGTCTTCTGCCAGCTTCTGCCGCTGAAGGAATCAAAGCTGCGGCCGGACAGATAGATTCCTGTGCCGGGACTGACACTGACGGTATGAATCCGCAGTGCTTCATAGGAAGATGAATTCAGATTTCCGAAGAATTCCACTTCATCGGTAAAGCCGACTTCCGCTTCGCTGTGATCCCAGTTCCGCTTCAGATTCAGTGTCTGCCGCAGCACTTCATACTGGGAACGCACATTCTCCATCAATGAACGGATATGTTTCCACTGGTATGGTTCTGCAGGCATGGTGATCAGCGAGACGGCAAGCACCGGCAGGGCAAGAAACGGGAATGCATATGCGATATGCGCCTGTTCGTCGGTCTGACCTTCTTTTCGCCAGCGACGCTGCACTGCTTCCGCAAGGAGAATCAGAAGATACAGCAGGATGAACAGCACTGCACTCTTCCCCTTCAGCATCCCCTGCACCGCGAAAAAGACCAGAACACCGATTCCCGCCGCCGCAGGAATGACACGAATCCAGCGGTGCGTCTGTGCACTCCGCTCCAGCAGCGCACATCCGATACTGCCGGCGAGCACCAGAAACACCCAGCGGTGTTCCAGCAGAAATACGATCCGCTCTTCCTGCGGTACGGAAAGAATGATACCGGCGAGGCCCGAACCGCAGACTCCCGCAAGGATCAGCCGTCCTCTTGTCTTCAGCTTCCCTGCCAGTACAAGCACAGATGTGATCAGTGCCGTGCACAGATAATACTCCGCACCGATCTCCTCCATTCCGGACAGGAAACATACCGAGCTCATGGCTCCAAGCGCAAGGACAGCGGTCATGATCAGTTCATACAGAAAGGCAGCCATCAGAGCACCTCCGTAAGGTCCGCATTGACCGGCACCTGTACCACATCGGCGCGATGTGCCGATATCGGCGCATCTGCGGCTGTATCGTTAACCAGATAAACTGCTGTGTAGATACCGTTTCGAACCAGTTCCTGTACGAGGCTCTTCGCGGACGGACACCATTCATGAAACACCAGAATCACGGTTTTCTTATGAAACAGACGCGTCTGACGCATAACGTCTTTGATCAGTGTTTCCGGAGTATTCAAATGCGTGAACCGGTAGTTTGCCATGCGGGCATAAAATGATTCAAAACCGGTACGCTGATCCACATTGATATATTCTGTCCGGTCCTCCCGGATCATTGTTTCAGCCGGAATACCCTGTTCCATCAGATACAGATTCAGCGCGATGACCGTTTCAAGGATTTTATTCTCCAGAGGAAGATACTCCTCAATCCGTTCACTGTACCGGTGCGGATCCATCAGGATGCCGATGCCTTCCTGCTGTTCTCCGGTCCGTTCCCGGATCATCAGTTTTCCCTGTGCTCCGCTTGCCTTCCAGTTGATCAGCCGCGTGTCATCTCCGGGGACATATTCCCGCATCAGCACATCCGCTTCATTTGGATGAACGCGGGAATCCTTTACCGCTTTTAACAGGATCTCCGTATGTTTCAGTTCCGTAAGATGCACGATATCCGGCTTTAC
>CAMOOA010000148.1 GCA_946621045.1 uncultured Erysipelotrichaceae bacterium | reverse complement strand
GAAACCTGCATGCAGGAACAGCGATGAACCGCTGCATCAAGGATTTCATCATCCGTTCCCATGCGATGAGCGGTTATTACACACCGTTCTTCCCGGGCTGGGATACCCACGGCCTGCCGATCGAGAATGCGATTCAGAAACTCGGCGTTGACCGCAAGGCACTGAGTCCCGCGGAATTCCGTTCCCGGTGTGAACAGTATGCGCATGAACAGATCAAAACCCAGATGGCAACGGAAAAGCGCCTCGGCCAGGTTGCGGATTATGAACATCCCTATATCACTCTGACCAAGGAATTTGAAGCGCGCCAGATCCGTGCGTTTGAAAAGATGGCGCTCGACGGTCTGATTTTCCAGGGTCTCAAGCCGATCTACTGGTCTCCGTTCAATGAGACCGCGGTTGCGGATTCGGAGATTGTCTATCGTGATGTGACGGATGCGACGATCTATGTTGCGTTCCCGGTCGCGGACGGAAAAGGCATCCTCGACAGCGATGACTATTTTGTCATCTGGACCACAACCCCGTGGACCATTCCTTCCAACGAAGCGGTCTCCCTGAATCCGAATCTTACCTATGCGGAAGTGCAGACCGAAAAGGGAAAGCTGATCTTCCTCGAATCCATGGCAGACAAGCTGCTTGCGGAATTCAAACTGGAAAACAAGGGCGTGCTCCGCACCTTCAAGGGCGCAGAGCTTGAGAATATCACCTACCATCATGTCGTTCTTCCGAAGGAATGCCCGGTCATCCTCGGCGAGCATGTCACGGATGAAGACGGTACCGGATGTGTCCATACCGCCGGCGGCCACGGTCTTGACGACTACTACGTCTGCCAGAAGTACGGCATCGATCCGATCTGCTCGGTCGATGAGAAGGGCTACATGAATGCGGAAGCCGGACCGGAATGCGAAGGCCTGTTCTTTGAGGACTGCTCGAAGAAGATCATCACCATGATGAATGAAAAGGGACTTCTTCTGGCGGTGGACAAGGTTACCCACAGCTACCCGCATGATGACCGTCTGAAGAAGAAGGTCATCTTCCGTGCCGCAAAGCAGTGGTTCTGCTCGATTGAAAAGATCCGCGACCAGCTGCTTGCCCAGATCGACAATGTCACCTGGCATAACGAATGGGGCCAGATCCGCATGCACAACATGATCAAGGACCGCGGCGACTGGTGCATTTCCAGACAGCGTCTCTGGGGTGTTCCGATTCCCATCATCTACTGCGAAGACGGCACACCGATCATGGAGAAGGAAGTCTTTGAACATATCGCCGATCTCTTCGGAGAATACGGCTCCAATGTCTGGTTTGAGCGTGAGGCGAAGGATCTTCTGCCGGAAGGCTATACCAACGAGAAGAGCCCGAACGGCATCTTCACCAAGGAATCCGACATCATGGACGTCTGGTTCGACTCCGGCTCCTCCTGGACCGAACTGGAAGCACGCGGCGGGGAATTCCCGTGTGATATCTACTTCGAGGGAAGTGATCAGTACCGCGGATGGTTCAACTCCTCGCTGATCGTCGGCACTGCCGTCAAGGGAAGGGCGCCGTACCGCGAGGTTCTCAGCCATGGCTATGTCTGCGACTCCAAGGGTGAGAAGATGTCCAAGTCCATCGGCAACGTTGTCAACCCGATGGATATCATAAACAAGAACGGTGCCGATGTATTCCGTCTGTGGGTCATGGTCTCCGACTTCAAGCAGGATCTGCGTCTCGGTGATTCCAACATCAAGCAGGTCAGCGACCAGTACCGCAAGATCCGCAACACCTTCCGGTTCCTGCTCGGAAACATCAATCCGGCAGACTTCGATCCGAAGAAGGATATGGTTGCCTATGAAGATCTCACCGCGGCAGATAAGTACATTCTGGTCCGCCTCAACGAGGTCATTGCACAGGTCCGTGAGGACATCCTGAAGTATGACTATGTCGCAGTGAACAAGAACCTCATGAACTTCATGGTCAATGAGCTGAGCTCCTACTACTGCGATTTCACCAAGGACATCCTGTACTGCAGCGCTAAGAATGATCCGCGCCGCCGTCAGGTACAGTCCGTATACTGGCAGTGCACCGATGCGCTGGTGCGCATGTGGGCGCCGTTCCTCTGCTATACCGCGGAGGAAGTCTGGAAGTTCTTCGGCAATGACGAGGCGGAATCCGTTCATTACCTGCATCTGCCGGAAGTGAAGAGCTATGCGGACAGCGAGGAGATCAAAGCGCAGTTTGAAACCCTGCTGGAAGTCCGTTCCGTTGTCACAAAGGCGCTCGAAGATGCCCGCAATGAGAATCTGATTCACTCCGCACAGGAAGCGGCAGTGGAACTCTCCTGCACGGAAGCGGATGCCGAACTGCTTGAGAAGGGTCTCGGAAAGGATCTTGCGCAGTGGCTGATCGTTTCTGCGGCGGATGTAAAGCCGGCGGAAACACGCTCCGCAGTGATCCGCAAGGCGTCCGGCACCAAGTGCCCGCGCTGCTGGAACTACAGTGAGGAAGCTGACAGCGAAGGTCTCTGCCCGCGCTGCCGTGCTGTCCTTAACGGCTGAGCAGAGGAAATACAGTAAACGCCGGTTCAGAATGAGCCGGCGTTTTGAAAACATGGGAAAGGATGGCTTATGGAAGAGAAGACAAAACGGATCCTGATGAGTGCGGCCGGGGTTGCCCTGTGCGGCTTCAGTGTCGGCATGTTCAAATACGCTTCGCTCGGCATTGATCCGTTTCAGAATCTGATGGCAGGGCTGAATGCGGTGATCCCGATCCGTTTCGGCACGCTGTATGTGATCGTCAATGCGCTTCTGCTTGTCTTTGCGCTTGTCTTTGACCGCACGAAGATCGGTATCGCAACATTTATCAATCTGTTCTTTCTCGGCTACATCGCGGATTTCGGGATGGCTGTCTGCAAAGGGCTGTTTCCGGAGCCGTCACTGACCGTGCGGTTTCTGATTCTTGCGGCGGGACTGGTTCTGTTATGCATGTCTTCTTCGCTGTATATGACCGCAGACCTCGGCGTATCCCCCTATGATGCGATTGCGCTTGTCTGGGCGGACCGTCAGAAAACGATCCCGTTTTCCGTCTGCCGGGTGATTACCGATGCGGCATGCATTATCCTCGGCGCAGTGCTTACGCTTCTGAGCGGCCGGACGGAAGGGCTGATCGGCGGCGTCATCGGCATCGGCACAGTTACCACCGCATTCTTTATGGGACCTCTGATCAGCTGGTTCAATGTTCATCTTGCCGGGCCGCTGCTTGCGGCTCATACGGCAGAATGAACTGAGCACAGTAAAAAAAGCAGAACCGCGCATGTCTGTAAACACATGCATGAAGTTCTGCATTTTTCTGTTATCTGAGATCAAGCACCGTCATGATCGGGCAGTGATCGCTCGGGAAGACGCCCATATACATGCCGGAGATGATTTCGGATTTGATCACCGGTACGGACTTCGTCACAAGAATGTGATCGATCGGACGGTAATGGGATGCGCCGGCCTGAATGAAGTTGCGGATCGTGCTTC
>CAMOOA010000147.1 GCA_946621045.1 uncultured Erysipelotrichaceae bacterium | reverse complement strand
GTAACGGTGCTCTCCCAGCTCATCCCGCCGATCAGTCCGATGGTTTTCATATCTTATAATTCCTTTTCCTGTTTCTGATTATGCCGGTTCAGTTCTCCGGAAACAACCGGTTCAATGCGTCAACATCGGAAAAATCAGATACGGAAACCTGTGTTTCTGATGCCGCAAAACTCAGTGCATACAGCGGCCAGGTCACAAACCCGGATCCCCCGCCGACATTTGTATCTGCCAGTTTTATTGCAGGATGCGGACCGTACTTTTCCGGATGCGCAAGAACATACTTCATACTTGTGGCCCGGGTATTCGTTGCCTTGCATTCGAGTATCGTTGGTTCCCCGTTACGGCTGAATACAAAGTCAAGTTCCGGAGATCCGGTTCTGCCGCGATAGTAATAAAGAGGAATATCATATGCCGCAAATATGCTTGCGACCATGTTTTCTGCGACTGCACCTTTATACGGTCCGAGGTCTCCGGAAAGAATACTTGCGGCCGTGCCGGGTTCCAGCATTGACATAAACAGACCGGTATCCGCAAGAAATACTTTGAATTCCCCCGGAAGTTTATTGCCTTCCAGCGGTGCGGATATTTCCTTCAGGTTGAATGCCCTGACTGCCAGCCCAAGATCACAGAGATACTGAAGTCCATCCGCCTTATCCGTGGACTGCCCTCTGACATCAACCAGACTGTACTGAAACTTTTTATACTCTTTGGACAGCTGTGCCGGAAGTGAATCCAGACAGGCTTCTGCGCGAAGTTTCAGCACCTCATTCACACGCTCAGCGCCCCTGGAATCAAAATACCGTCCAAAATCATCTTTCATCGAGTGGATAATTCCCGCCTGAACCGCCCGCACCTGGTTGATATCGTGTGTTTTTAAAAACATGTTTACCGCTTCCGGCATACCTCCGACAATCAGATACTGCAGATAATACTTTCTGAGACTGTCATGCACCGGTTTCATCACGGGGCTTCCGTCCTGCAGCGACTGCAGAACATGTTTCAGAACCCCGTCATTGATTCCGATATTCCGGATAAATTCCTGAAAGGTCAGCGCATTCATTGTCAGCTGCTCTTCGAAGCCTACAGGTATCCCTCTTCCGTAAGGTTTACGAAATCCCTTTACCCCCAGAAAACTGCCTGTCGCAATCACATCATACCGATGATCCAGATCCCAGTATTTCAGTGAACTTCGGGCATTTGGACAATCCTGAATTTCATCCAGGATGAGCAGTGTACTGCCCGGTTCAAATATTGCGGATGGGTCTGCGGCGGTAATTCCTGTCACCATATCATCCACTGAAAAATCACCGTCAAATACTGAATGTATCGAAGTATTTGCGCGAAGATCGATATACACAACATGGCGGTAATTATCTTTTCCAAACTGGCGGGCAGTGGTGGTTTTCCCGACCTGCCGAAGTCCGCGCAGAATCAGAGGATGATGATCACTTCGGGATTTCCAGTCCGCCAGTTTTGATGAAATGGACCGTTTCAGCATAAACAAGCCTCCTGATGCCATTATAATAATATGACATCGTTATTTTTAATAGGTTATTCACCACTTTAATCACCAAAATTCAACGGATAATTATGCTTAATACAATTATTTTTAAAAGGTATTATGCACATATAACAATCAGAATTCAAAGGTTAAATAGATATATAATCATTATTTTTAAAAGGATAGCGATTCGACATTCTGCGGATCCGTTCGTTCCCGGGTATGCACACCGCATTAAAACAGCACCGCATACAACACGGTGCTGCCATGGATTATCAGGGCGCATTGAAATGAGCCTTACAGAATGAGTTAATTTCCTGATCTTACAGGGATGTAGGGGATGATCGCATTGGCAACGGAAGAAATCGCCATTGTCTGCAGTAATACCACACCCGGACCGGTCAGAACCGTGTTGAACAGGCCTTCCCCGCCAAACAGGGCGTTCCTGATACCTTTGACCTGAACGATGTCCATACTGACACTTGCCTCGAAGCCGGCGACATTGCCGGTGTCAACGACGATCTGTTCACCGCGTTCAAGCGTGAGCTGTTTCAGTTCACCATCGATCTCCACAAAGGCAATCCCGTTTCCGCTCAGTCTCTGCATGATGAACCCTTCCCCGCCGAAGAAGCCGGCGCCGAGTTTCTTCTTGAATTCGACAGAAAGCTTCACGCTCTTTTCCGATGCCAGGAAGGCAGATTTCTGGAAGATCCAGTCCCCGTTACTGACATCAACCGGAATGATCCGGCCGGGGAAGCTTGAGCCAAAGGCGATCATACCCGGACCGTTTTTCGCTGTGTAGATGTTCTGGAAAACGTTCTCTCCGGAAAACAGTCTGCCGAGTCCTCCGGCACCGGATGTCTCCATATGCATGTTCGGCGACATCCATACCATGGATCCGCCTTCGGTGATCATTGCCTCGTTGGCGTCGAGACGGCATTCCACAACCGGGAACGGCTGTCCGATGATTTCATATTTCATGATCGTTTACCTCCATTTTCTGTTTGATGTAAAGCAGAAACAGTACAATCAATGCGATCAGAACCAGCAGTATGATTCCGATGGTTTTCAGGATCTTCCGGATCATGCCGGTTTCCTCAGGAATACATTCAGCCACTTCTCATCCGCCCGTCCCGGACGCACATCGGCGGTAATAGTTTCTTTGAGGACTTCCATGGCAGGAACTTCCTGCATCAGGGATTCAAACCGTTCCTCATTCATATCCGTAAAGTATCGGCCGTTGCGCTCGCCTTCAAAGGTTCCGTACTTGAAGGAGACATAGATGACGCCTCCGTTCTTTAATGCTTTATACATCTTGTTCAGGATATCCGGCAGCTCTTCCCGTCTTACATGCAGGATCGAAGCACAGGCAAAGATGCCGTCATACTTCCCGGTTTCATTCAGTTCCTGAAATAACATATGCTTTACTTCAATGCCGGTATTCTCTGAGGCGATCCGTACCATCTCTTCGGAGCCGTCAATGGCATCCACGCGGTATCCCTTCTTCAGGAAATACCGGGTATCTCTTCCCGAGCCGCATCCGAAATCCAGGATATATGACCCTTCCTTCAGGTAACTGAGAAAGGTATCCTGAATCTCTGAGAATTCCACATCCAGGGTGGTGCCGGTAAAGGACTTTGAGTTCTGATTGTAATACTCCAGTGTTCTGTTATCTGTGTCTGTCATAATATTTTTTTCTTTAAGAAATTGTAATACACAGGCATTCACTTTTTCAGTGATCACACAGCAGCACCGTAAATCCCAGATCATATGCCGTAATCGTATGCCCATGAAAGGATTCTTCAGTACCGGGAATCTCCCTGTTTATGACCTTTTTACTGCCTTCCAGAAGCTTTCCGATGAGTTCCGGCCGAATCGGGATATCCGCGTGCGACGGCCACAGTTCATCGAAGCGGTCCGTCATCTGATTCAGTTTTTCAAGACTCCTGATATAGTCATTCATATTCCGGTGTGAGCCGAACATGAAGATGCGTCCGTTCTGCTGGATGGGATCTCCGCTGATCAGCAC
>CAMOOA010000146.1 GCA_946621045.1 uncultured Erysipelotrichaceae bacterium | reverse complement strand
ATGCATGAATTCTCCCGCAAAGGTACGTGCATTTATTATTTCTTACAGATATCGTAAAATTGACGTAATTGCGGAGGAATGGATGACAGTTCTGATTGATGTACTCAAGGCAATCTTCTATGGAATACTGTTCGGCGTGACAGAGTGGCTTCCGGTAAGCAGTGAGGCCCATGTTTTCATGGCGCAGTCCATCCTGCCGATTCAGACAGCCGCTGATTCCGCATTTATGACGCTGTTTGTAAATGTCCTGCGGATTGCGGCATGCTTTGCATGTGCTGCGGTGTTCTTCAACCGCATCTGGCCGTTTACGAAGAGAAAATCCGACGCAAAGAAAAAAGCAATTCTGCGGGTCTGGCTGATGGTATTTGCGGCGTCATTGCCGCTGATCGCAGTTACCTGGCTGATGAAAGACAAGTTTCATAACATCCTGTCCTCACCGCTTACGGCAGGCATCATGCTGATTGGCATTGGTGCGCTGATGCTGTGTTCGGGAAAGTTCACAAAGAAACCGGAACAGTTTGCGGTGAAGGATGTGTCATTTAAAACGGCTGTAATGACCGGCTGTGCACAGGTGCTTTCTCTTATTCCGGGAACCTCCCGTTCTGCGGTTGCCATGATGGCAGGGAGAATGAGCGGCCTGGATCGTTACACTTCCGGAGAATTCGCATGCTTTCTTGCGATTCCGGCACTTCTGAGCACCGCAGTGTTTAAACTGTCCGGTTTGACGATACAATGGTCACTGCCGGTGGTGCTCCTGCTTGCGGTCGGCGCATGCAGCTGTGTGCTTACTTCCATGTATGTGATTCACAGTCTGCTGAATTATCTTCGAACAGGCGGAGTCCGGCTGTTCGGCTATTATCGGATTGTACTCGGGCTGATGATGCTGATTCAGTCATTGCTCGATATGTTTCCGGAAGGATTGGAATTATTGGTATGAATGGATCTGCTGTAACAGTTACAGGATTATTTCTGGAAGGACTGCTGTCCTTCTTTACGCCCTGTGTGCTTCCGCTGGTGCCGCTGTATATCGGCTATCTGACAGCCGGGCGCAGTAAGGATGAACCGCATCATCGGAGAAAGACATTCTTTCTGACCCTGTGCTTTGTGCTTGGAATTTCCACGGTATTTATTATTGCAGGACTTGGAAGCAGTGCACTTCAGGGCTTCTTCCAGAAGTATCGCCTGCAGTTTCTGCTGGCCGGGGGATTCCTTCTGCTGGTGCTTGGACTGATGGCCCTTGGGGTAATTCATATTCCGTTTCTCGAGCGGGATTACCGCATTCCCGGATTCAAGCCGGGAGAGTCATCCTACCCGCAGGCATTCCTGCTTGGCTTCTTCTTCAGCTTTGCGTGGAGTCCCTGCATCGGACCGCTGCTTGCCTCGGCAATCGTTGCGGCCTCTTCGGCGTCTTCTCCGCTGTTAGGCGTCGGTTATCTTCTTGCGTATGCGGCAGGCTTTACCATCCCGTTCCTGATTGTCGGACTGTTTACGGATGCGGCGCTTGGCTGGCTGAAGGAACATCGCAATATCGTGAAGTATACCGGGATTCTCGGCGGTCTTGTCGTAACCGGCATGGGTCTGTATATGCTGTGGGAGGCAAACGGAACGATTCTGCAGCTTCAGAACGCAGAGTCGAACAGTGCCGTCATGACAGCGGAAACTGCGCCTGAGGCTGAAACAGGACCGGTACAGAATCCCGACGGAAAGACCGATGCGGAAAAGTACAACTTCAAACTGAAGGATGCGGATGGCGCTGAACATCAGCTGACCGATTATGTCGGTGAACCGACACTGATCAATTTCTTCGGAACCTGGTGTCATTACTGTAATGAGGAACTGCCGAAACTGAAGGAAGTCAAGGAAAAGGGTGATGTCCGGGTCGTGCTGATTGCGCTTCCGGGATTTAACGGAGAAGGCGATATCGCATATGTTGAAAAATATATGAGTGATGCCGGATATGATTTTGAGATTCTGTATGATGAGACCGGAATGGTAAGTCAGATGTACGGCATCTCGGGATATCCCACTACCTTTGCACTTCAGAAAGACGGCAACTTCCTTGGCTATATGCCGGGCTACATGCCGGATGATGTTGTGGATGAAGTGGTGACACAGCTGACACAGAATTAACAAAAAAATTACAAACACGTGTAACTGCAAATTGCATGCTTGAATTGCGTGCGCTATAATCAGTTCGTTAAAGAGGTTAATAAAAAAAACAGCGCTCAGCTGTTGGGTTTATTAGCCTCTCTTTTTTGTGGCCTGACGGAAAAAGAGAGGGGAAAGGGGTGATAGAATGAAATACATTTTTGTGACAGGCGGCGTGGTTTCGGGACTTGGAAAAGGAATTACAGCCGCATCGCTCGGGCGTCTTCTGAAACAGCGCGGACTGAAAGTGATCTCTCAGAAACTCGATCCCTACATCAATGTCGATCCCGGCACAATGAGTCCTTACCAGCACGGTGAAGTATTTGTGACGGATGACGGTGCGGAGACCGACCTGGATCTTGGACACTACGAACGATTCATCAATGAAGACCTCAACAAATACTCCAACCTCACAACCGGAAAGGTGTACTGGAATGTACTGCAGAAAGAACGCCGCGGCGAGTATCTCGGCGAAACCGTGCAGATCATTCCGCACATCACGGATGAAATCAAACGGTTCATCTACTCCGTCGGAAAGAAGGCGGATGCGGATGTCGTTATTACGGAAATCGGCGGCACGGTCGGTGATATTGAATCCCAGCCGTTTATCGAGGCGATCCGTCAGGTATCGCTGGAACAGGCCCGGGAGGATGTGCTGTTCATTCATGTGACACTGGTGCCGTATATTCCCGGCTCCGATGAATACAAATCCAAGCCGACCCAGCATTCCGTCAAGGAACTGCAGAACTGCGGCGTGCGTCCTGACATCATCATAACGCGGTGCGATGAACCGCTGCCGGAAGATGTGCGGCACAAGATCTCGCTTTTCTGCAATGTCCGGCCGGACTGCGTCATAAACAACACGACCGTGGAATCCCTGTATGAGGCTCCGATCATGCTGGAAGAACAGAATTTTTCTGCCATTGTCTGCCGGGAAATGAACATTCCTTCCGACTCCATCGATCTGGATGTATGGAATGCAATGCTGGAGCGGATTCATAACCGTTCGAAGACCGTGCATATTGCGCTGGTTGGAAAGTATGTAAAACTGCATGACGCCTATCTTTCCGTAAAGGAAGCCCTGCATCACGGCGGCTATGAAAATGATGCGCATGTGGATATCAACTGGGTTGAATCAGAGGATATTACACCGGAAACCGCAGATAAGATTTTTGCGGGCATTGACGGAATTATTGTCCCGGGCGGTTTCGGAGACCGCGGAATCGACGGGATGATCGAAGCAGCACGGTATGCACGTGAACATGACATTCCGTATTTCGGCATCTGTCTCGGCATGCAGATTGCGGTCATCGAGTTTGCGAGAAATGTGCTTGGATATGCTGACGCAAATTCCAATGAATTTGATGAGCAGAGCGCCCACAAAGTGATAGACTT
>CAMOOA010000145.1 GCA_946621045.1 uncultured Erysipelotrichaceae bacterium | reverse complement strand
GAGATGTAAGCATATGAAAACCGGACAGCCGTTTCAGGGACTGTCCGGTAATCATCACATGATTTCGTGGAAGTTCAGGGTGCGTACACGGCGGAATACACTGCCGTTGATGATGATCGTGAAGATGCCTTCCACGATGAATGCGATCAGCCATGCATTCCAGTGGGTGGAACGAATGTAGGTGCAGTCGGGCGGTTCGATGATTCCGATAAAGAACGGAGTCATGATGACACCGACCAGGATGCCTAGCAGCAGACCGCCGAGGGATGTCACAACCGTTTCCTTTACGAGGTAGTTGATTGTCTCCCGGATGGAGAAGCCGTTGATCCGCATGACGATCAGTTCCTTCTTCTTCCGGTTGAGGAAGATGCTGGCAAGGTTTGTCAGGATGATGAACGACATGATGACGGCAATGCCGATGGAAATCACAACGATGATGTTGTACAGCATGAGAGTTCCCTTCAGCTGGGTCATGTAGTAGTTGGATGCCTCCGCGACAAATCTGCCGGATGTGTTTGAGAGCATTGTTTCAAACGCTGCGCGGTCATATCCGTCGAGCAGAACATAATAGCAGTTGTCGACCGGCGCCTTGCCGAAGATCTTGCGGTAGGCAGACTCAGAACAGACGGCCATGCGTCCGAGGTAGTTGAGGTAGGTATTTTCAACATGCGCCGTATAGGTATTCAGGGTGGTGTCAAACAGCCGGATATCTTCGCCGGGCTGAACACCGTAGGATTCCATCATCTTGTTCTGAATCAGGATACTGTCAGAAGGGAGTTCCACCGGTTTTCTGTCAGGGTAGCTTCTGATCTGAACAAAGTCATTCAGGCTCTCACTGCCGGAACACAGCAGGTACATGCCCTGAAGATGGTGATTGCATTCATAGAGGAACGGGGAATAGGAAGCGCTGATATAACGGATGCCGGCATCCTTCATCTGCTGTTCGAGTTCCTGTTTTTCCTCTGCGGTTGTCGAGACCGCATCATAATCAACACGGTAGTTATAACGTGTGACTTCCGTAAGCTCACGCGTTGTCATTCCGTTGAACGCAAAATTCAAGGAAAGACCGACGCCGACCACGGCGCAGCCGCCGCCGATGATAATAATGGAAATCAGAACACGCGCCTTTTCATTCAGCATATTCCGGATCATCAGGCGGGAGTACAGCGAGCCGCGTTTGCCGGAGGCGGTTTTCGCAGGCTTCTTCTTTTTTCCGGGAGTGGGCTGGGTGGTGCCGTTCATCAGATAATATGCCGGGGTCTTAAGCAGGCCTGCGCAGGCGAATGCGGATACGAATCCGCAGGTCAGGATTGCGCTGAGACATACGATCAGCGTGATTCCGGGTTCGATGGCAAGACCGCGGATCGGATAAATATACATCATGGTCTCTTCGAACATGTGTTCCACATACAGCGTGATGCCGATACCCATGGCGACGCCGAGCAGGCAGCCGAACACGGAGGCGGAGACGCCGAAGATGAGATACTTCATGAGGATTTCATTGTTTCGGAATCCGAATGCCTTGGTGGTGCCGACAAGCTTGCGCTCTTCTTCGATGATGATGATCAGCGTGGAGAAGCAGACGAGTGCGGAAACGATCAGGAAGAGACTGCCCATCGCAAGTCCCATGCTTTTTGCGGCATTGATATTGTTCTTTGCATCAAAGTAGCCGCCGTTGACGGTCCGTTCTTGAATGATCCATGTGCACTTCAGATTTTCTGCCTGTGCCCGGGCATCCGCAAGCTGTGCTTCGCCTTCCTTTATTTTTTCCTGAAGCTGACGTTTCGCATCTGCGAGCTGCCTGCGGGCATCCGCTTCAAGGGCATACATTTCCTGTTCTTTTTCGCGTACCTGACGCAGACCGTCATAGTACATTGCCCAGCCGCTGTTGAGTTTTGCGCGGCCCTGGGCAACCATGGCTTCCGCATTGAGAATCGTATTCCGCGCCGCACGTACTTTTGCGAAGGCCGTACGAAGTCTTGCCAGTGCCGCGTCGTCGAGACTGTCATTGTATACTGCGGTATTGACCACTTCCTGAAGGTTGAGGCCGAGGTAATAGTCCGCAATCATCAGGCGGGTCTGAACCTCGGGATCGGAAACAAATTCCGCAAGCCTCTGACGGGCCTCATTTCTTGACGCATCATCCTGCGCGTTGTTTATCGCTTCCAGATAACTGTCCAGCCGCGCTACATCGGAGAGTATATCCGCCGGGCTGATGCCGTTATCTGAAGCATCCACCAGCATGATTACACCGCACATTTCCCGCATCGTATCGCGCAGGGCAGGGAAGTTTCCTGGGTCTTTTGCCTGTTCGCGGACATCCACGCCGCTGACTGCCCTGATCGCTTCTGCCTTTGTGGCATTTTCCGGCTGATTCAGATACCACTGCAGCTGATAGTAGGCCGCATCCCGTTCTTCCTGGGAGCCGGCATATTCATAGGCATCGATCAGTCCGATCACATTGTGGCAGTAGTCCAGCATTTCGGAAGTGTTGATGCCGCGCAGCAGGGCTTTGACTTCGTTGACTGCCGCAAGCAGCGCTTCCGCATCCCGCAGGGCGGCTTCACCGCTGAGGAGCTGACGGCGGGCGTTTTCCAGCTGTGCCTTTGCGCTGGCAAGCTGTGCCTTTGCGCTGGCGAGCTTGGCTTCAAGCTGCGCCTCACCGTCCGCAATCTGCTTTTCCGCATCCGCAATCTGTTCCTGCGCCTTTGCCCATTCTTCGTCAATGCGCTGATTGGCCAGACGTTTTGCGTCATCCACAGAGGATGATTCCAGTTCCGGAAGCAGATCCCGCAGACGCTGCGTGGTCGGTTCAACCGCTTTTTCATATTCCGGCAGGAACATCTTTGACTGATCAACGCCGTCCACGGTCAGAAATGCCCGTGTATAACGGTTTTCCATTCCTTCCCGGTTGAAGGAAGAAAGGGGGAGAAGCACGGTCCATGTCATTTTGGACCTGGCATAGTCCGGGTGATCAACGATGCCCGTAATCGTGCAGGTATCCGTCAGAAGCGGATTAACGTTGTAAATATCTCCGGTTTTAACGGTAACCCGGTCACCGACCCTGAGGCCGTGCTCATCGGCGAAGTCTTCACTGACAGCACATTCATCCAGCCGTTCCGGCCGGGTTCCTTCCACAAGGCGCGGTTTACTGACGGAATCGGTCCAGGAGATCAGTGTCACTGTCTGACCGCTGCCGTCTTCCCTGTACAGGCTGCCGTCAAGAACAACGACGCCCTCGGCCTCTGCGATGCCTTCCACATCGCGCAGACGGTTCAGATCCGTTTCGGTAATGCCGATGGAAGACGCAAGTTCATAATCCTTGAAGTTCTGCGCGCGGTAAAACCGGACCGCACTGTTCATCAGGCCCTGGGCGCTGTAACGCGCCATGAAAAAACCGCCGGTTCCCAGCATGATGATAAAAACAATCGACAGGAAGGAAATGAACCGTTTCTGAATATTCCGCAATGCATCAATCAACTGTGTTTTCTTCATGACAATTCTTCCTTACCAGGAAAGATCCTCCGCATGAAGAGGATGGAGATTGACGCGGATA
>CAMOOA010000144.1 GCA_946621045.1 uncultured Erysipelotrichaceae bacterium | reverse complement strand
CCTGCCGCGATCATATTCGCGGTCTGTTCATCCAGCTGTCTGATAATTGCCATATGAAAATAGTATACAACAACGTCTTTGCGCGGATAGAAAAGGAACCGCGGTTTCCCGCAGTCCCTGCTGTGTATTTGCTGAATACGTTTCAGTTCTGTGTGCCCGTTTTTTCCGCCCGGGCATCAATCTGAGAGGTGTCCGTATCTTCCTTCACCAGATACTCATAGAGAAGTTCGCCCCCTTCTTCATCGGGCGGCACGGCAATTGTTATGATTCCGTCCTTGAGCGTGATGTCATAATCACCCACCGCCGGTTCGCCGGTCATCTCATAGAACGTCATTACATCGCCTTCCAGTTTCCAGAGCATCGCTTCGGACTCATCCTTAACATGAATCTTTCCGGTCCCGTCTTCATTCACCGTAAAGGCAAAACTCTTCCGATCTTCTTCGGGAAGCAGGATGCATCGGCCTCCGCTTTCCACAGCGTAGGCGTAATAGAATCCGGCAATGTTTTCATCCGCATCCTTACTGTCTGTCTCCTTTGCGACAAGTTTCTGATATTCTTCCGCCGTAATGATTTTGTATGCGGAGGTATCCGCTCCGTCCCCGGCAAATTTGATCACAAACGCATCGCCGATTTTCAGATCGAGAATTCCGTCTTTCAGGGTTCCCTCAAATTCGGAAACACCGGCTTTCATCGTAAATGTTCCGCCGGTTTCTTCCCAGGATGTGATATCTCCCTGATTTTCCTCTCCGAAGTACAGATAGCCGCTGCCGTCTTCCTTCAGATCAAGGTAGTTGCCGTCCAGCGAATCTGTTTTGACGACATACTGCCCCATATTCATTCCAAGGGCGGTATATTTTCCGGCAGAGGTTTCTGCGGCAGCCGGTGCTTCCGCAGGTTCCGAAGCCGGCTCTTCCGCCGGTGCGGACGCTGTCTCTGTGCTTCCCGAAGCGGACGATCCGCAGCCGGACAGTGCAAACACCATGAATGCAGGAATACTTCCCGCAAGGATGCGTTTCAGAATCTGGCCCATATCTCTCCTCCTTTTCTTTATTTATTCCGTAAGACCTGCCTGTTCGAGCAGGGAGCGCATGTATGCGGTATAGATCTGCAGCGTTTCTTCCGCCGGTCCTTTGCGTTCCTGTTCGGAAGACATCAGGCTTCCCATTTTTGCGGCGCCGTACAGAATTCTGCGGCTCGGAATATTCCGCAGGATTCCTTCCGCAGCGCCGGACGGTGTGTCCGCCGTGCTCAGCACAACCGCGTTGTTTCTGTGAAACAGTCCACCCTTCTTCACCGGGTAGACAATGGTAAGAAAGCGGTCCGTCGCGGGAAGAATGATGTATTCATCGAGGCTGGCAGGCGTCGGTTTTCCGTATGCAAATCCGTTGTACTGTTCTTTGTCCCAGTGTTCTTCCATGAACTGCAGAAGTTCTTCTTTGGACAGCGGACGATTAATAACAATGACCTGTCTTCCAATCATGGTCTTCTCCCTCCGTTATTGAATTATCTGTTTTCGCTTCTGTTACTTTCATTATAGGGTGCACGGTTCTGTCTTTCGGCTTTTGCCGGTGCCGGCAGTTTCCGCAGATGGAAACTGCATATCTGCACAAAAAAAACTGTTCCCCGAAGCCGTTTGATTGATACGGGTCTTCAGAGAACAGTTTTTAAATTTTACGGGTTCAGGGAATCACTCAGCTGATGACCGTTCCCGGTACGAGTCCGTTGACTTCCGCGACAACGATTTCGCTTCCGTTCTGTCCAGCCAGCAGCATGCCCTGGCTCTCCACTCCGCGGATGGTACTCGGCGTCAGGTTGGAGATGACAAGCACATTCTTGCCGATCATCTGACCCGGCGTATAGCTTGCGGCAATACCGGAGACGATCTGGCGGATGTCGCCTTCACCGAGATCCACTGCCATGACGAGCAGCTTCTCCGCATTCGGATGACGCTCGCAGCGCAGCACCTTGCCGGCCTTGAGTTCAATCTTCTGGAAGTCGCTGATCGCAATCTGCGCCTTCTTTTCTTCCTTCTTCTTCTGGGCAAGGAAGCGTGCGCGCTGTGCCTTTTCAATCTCCGCAACCTTTGCCATGACTTCCTTGGCATCCAGACGCTTGAAGAGGATCTCCGGCGCATTGGTGATCGTGATGCGTGTCTCATACTGACCGAACTCATTGATCGTGTCATAGTCACGCTTCTGCGTCTGAATCATATCGAGAATCTTGTCTGCGGTATCCGGCAGGAACGGCGCAAGCAGGATCGCGCCGATACGGATGCTTTCAAGCAGGTTGTAGAGAACCGTCGCAAGACGGGAGATGTGATCGGGATCCTGCGCGAGTGCCCACGGCATGGTCTCGTCGATGTACTTGTTGCAACGGTCGAAGAGATCAAGGATATTCTGGATCGCATCCGCAACACGGAGGTTTTCCATGTTCTTCTGAACGAGCTCAACCGTTTCCATGACCTTCGCCTTCAGGCTGTCATCCACATCCTCACGGACATCCGGGTTGGCAATCAGACCGTTGAAGTACTTGTTCTCCATGGAGATGACACGGTTGACCAGGTTGCCGAGGTTATTGGCAAGATCGCTGTTGATGCGTTCGATCATCAGGTCATAGGTGATGTGGCCGTCCTGAGCAAACGGCATTTCATGCAGCATGATGAACCGCACGGCGTCGACGCCGAAGAGTCCTACCAGATCATCCGCATAGATGACATTGCCCTTGGACTTGGACATCTTGTCGCTTCCGGTAAGCAGCCACGGGTGACCGAAGACCTGCTTGGGCAGAGGAATATCCAGCGCCATCAACATAATCGGCCAGTAGATGGTATGGAAACGGACAATGTCCTTGCCGATGAGATGCAGATCCGCCGGCCAGTACTTTTTGAACAGTTCTCCGCTTTCACCGTCAGCGTCATAGCCAAGACCGGTGATATAGTTGCTGAGAGCGTCAATCCATACATAGATGACATGCTTCTCATCAAACGGAACCGGAATGCCCCACTTGAAGCTGGTGCGGCTGACCGACAGGTCCTGCAGACCCGGCTTCAGGAAGTTGTTGAGCATTTCATTCTTGCGGCTTTCCGGCTGAATGAATTCCGGATGGTCTTCAATATACTGAATCAGACGGTCCGCATATTTCGACATGCGGAAGAAATACGTTTCTTCCCGCATCGGTTTTACTTCGCCGCCGCAGACCGGGCATCTGCCGTCTTCGGTCAGCTGGCTCTTTGTATAGAATGCTTCGCACTCCTGACAGTAACTGCCTTCGTAGCTTCCTTTGTAAATGTCGCCCTTGTCGTAGAGCTTCTTGAAGATCTTCTGTACCTGTTTCTCGTGATCTTCATCTGTAGTGCGGATGAACTTGTCATAGGATACGTTCATGATATCGAACTGCTCTCTGATCTCCGCCGCGACATTGTCAACGAACTGCTTCGGCGTCATGCCTGCCGCATTGGCACGCTCTTCGACTTTCTGTCCGTGCTCATCCGTTCCGGTCTGGAAGCGGACATCGTATCCGCACTGACGCTTGTAACGGACAATCGCATCTGCCAGTACGATCTCATACA
>CAMOOA010000143.1 GCA_946621045.1 uncultured Erysipelotrichaceae bacterium | reverse complement strand
TACACAAATCCGAACTCAAGGTCATCGGTTGAGATGAAAGATCTGAACTGCCGTCCGGCACTCTCCGCAAAGCTTTCGGAAACCGGATATGATACAGTATTTGTCGGCTTTCCGATCTGGTGGGGCAGAGAACCAAGTGCGGCAGATACTTTCTTAACCGAAAATGACTTCATCGGCGCAAAGATCATTCCGTTCTGCATCTCCGGCTGAAGCCCGATCGGCTCCACCTGCAAACGAATCGCAGAACTCACCGGCGCTGAAACCGAAACCGGACTTCGCATGGGCGGAGATATTTCGGAAGAAGAACTGAAAGTCTGGACAGCCGGTCTCGGTCTGTAATCAGAAGACCGGAATTCTGAACGTACTGAAAAGGACGCTGTATTGGCGTCCTTTGTATGTTTCAGGCTAGTGGGTACTCCAGTATTCCCGCGCTTCATCAAGCGTTGTCTCTTCACGGTGTCCGGTCAGAACCCGGTAATTACCTTCCAGTTCTCCCAGTATTCTCCGGATCGACGCAATCAGTTTCTCTTCATTGCCGCCGGGCAGTGTGGTTTTCCCGTGTCCGTTTTTCAGCAGGGTATCCCCGCTGAAAATCACATCATTCACAATCACGGCCAGTGATCCGTCGGTGTGTCCCGGCATGGCATAGAAGCGAAGCTTCAGCTCGTCCAGCCAGAGCTCATCGCCTTCCTGTATCAGGATATCCGGAGAGAGAGGCTGAAAGGGAACTGTCACATACGGACGGTCATTGATCAGATCCGGATGAACCAGCCGTTCCGCATCGATTTTTGAAATGATCACAGGCACATGGAATGCATCCCGTACGTCCTTCAGGGCAAGCACATGGTCTGCGTGACCATGGGTAATGAAGATGTATTTCAGGCTTACGCCGCTGTCACTGATCCACTGAATGATCTGATCTGCGTCATCTGCCGGATCAATCAGAACGGCATTGTTTTTCTCACTGATCAGAAGATATACATTGGTGATGCATGGACCGATGACCCGCTGTTCAATTCGCATGATGAGTACCTCCGGATAACAGGATATCTGTATGCATTATGACGGAAAGTACAGAGGAGGAAAAGGAAACTGCCTGAAGAATAATAACGGCATGCGGTCACAGAGAGACTGCGTTCTCCGCGTGGAATGCAATGTATAATGAAAACAGCGAAAATACATCAATTCATCATTATTAAAGGATTATATTGATATACAGTTCAGCGGTAAGGGAAAGAATATGGCAAAGAAAGTGAAGAAGAAACGGCATCGCCGGTTATCATTCCGGATGTTCAAAGTTATCACATGTATGGTTTTTATAGCGACATTGCTGGGAATTATAAACAGTACGATGAATGCGACCTTTATTATGATCCGCGACTGGATCATGCAGGGAGAGACATTGGCGAAGGCAGCCGCAAGTGCAGTAGACCATGAACAGGCCAGAACGCTTGCAGAAGCACTTTTTTCGGACGAAGCCGCATCACTGCGTCAGAATGCCGGATCGGATGAAGCATATACCGAATCCCTGGGTGCTTATCTTGAGGAACAGGGGCTGTCCGAGTCAATGAATCGTATCAGCAGTCTGTTTTCCCGCATCGAAAACATGTCCAGCAATAATGACATCGTGATGATGGACTGCAAAAGCCGTTCATGCAGGTATGTTGTAGTGTCGGAAAATAAGCTGAATCTGGTCGGACGCACCAGAATGATGGAGATGGATCCGAGTCCGCTGGATGACGGCAGCGTATATATGGGCGCAGCGGATGCCGACGGAGTTCCGGTACTGTATACCTTTGTGCAGCTTGAAGAGATCTCTCCGGAAAACAAGGAGAGCCTTTATATCGGTTCCGAGCGGAGTCTTGGACCGCTGATGAAGGAAGCCGGAAAATATCTTCTGAATATGGGTGTCTATCTGATTGCGGTCAGCGTCATCTGCGCACTGATCGGATCGCTGCTCGCAAGACAGCTGTTTGCGGTGCCGATTCTGAAAGTGAAAAAAGCAGCGGAGGATTTCCGCGACGCCAACTCTTCCAAGCAGTCAGCCAAGCCGATCCGCGCAAATGTGAAGACCCGGGATGAAATCGAAGATCTCAGTGATTCCCTGTATGATCTTGAGACCAGCGTTGTGGAAACACAGGAGAAGCTCCGTGAGGAATACATTGAAAAGGGACGGATCAGTGAACAGCTGTCCATCGCTTCCGGTATTCAGAACGGCGTGCTTCCGACGGACTTCCCGAAAAACTCCCAGTATGAGCTGTATGCGCTGATGCATCCGGCGCGTCAGGTCGGCGGCGACTTCTATGATTTCTTCCTGACGGATGATAAGGAACATCTTGTCATGGTGATTGGTGACGTATCTGACAAGGGTATTCCGGCAGCGCTGTTCATGATGGCCGGAAAGACAACCGTGCGTTCGGTTGTCATGAATGAACGGGATCCGGCAAAGGTTCTCGTTCAGGTCAACAACATGATGTATGAACAGAACCCTATGAGCATGTTCATCACGATCTGGATCGGTATTCTGAACCTGAATACCGGCGTCATGAATACCGCAAGCGCCGGCCATGAGTATCCGTTCATGGCGCTGGAAGGCAAACCGTTTGAACAGATCAATGATATTCACGGTCTGGTGGTCGGAGAACTTCCGAACATGAAATACAAGACCTGTACCTATCAGCTTCATAAGGGTGACCGTGTATTTGTGTATACCGACGGCGCAACGGATGCGATGAATACCGCCGAAGAACAGATCGGCACGAAGCATCTGCTTGAGATTGTACAGTCGGAAGCACACAATGAAACAGCGAAGGATCTCTCCCTCGCTGTCAAAGAACGGATAGATACCTTCTCCGAAGGCATGGCGCAGTTCGATGATATTACGATTCTCTCACTGACCTGGTTCGGCCCGTCAGAACCGGCGGAAGCACCTTCTGAGCCCATGCATGAAAGTGCCGAACTGAAGGGTGATTTACTTCAGCTTTAATCCGCAAATGCCGGGATCAGCTTCTGCGTGATGCCGTCCGCAAGCCCCATGTCCGTAATAATGACGCCGGGCAGCGCGGTGAGCGACATCAGGCTGATTGCCTGCAGGTTGGCATCCTGTTTCATCACTTCATAGTAGGTATTACGGAAATGTGTCAGCTCCGCATTGACTTCATCCGCAGGCTTGTCGGACATGAGTCCGGCAACCGGCAGGGGAAGGATACTGCGGAGTTCGCCGTGTACGGTCAGGGCCATTCCGCCGCCGGCTTCTTCCAGCTGTTTCAGAACCGCGAAGGCATCTTCGTGGTTTTTATATACAAGAATCAGGTTATGGGAGTCATGGGAAATTGTGCAGCCAAGTGCGCCTTCCTTCAGACCGAAATCCTTCATGACACCGATGGTTTTGTACTGGAGACCATGACGGTTAATGACGCATACATACGCAAGATCATCCCGCTCCTCCAGCGAAACGACGCCGTCTTTCGCCGGGAGCCGCATCGGTTCAATACGCCGGATGATATTTCCGGTGTCTTCGGGAACCATGACATTCACCGTGACACTGTCACTGCGGTCACAGACAGGCAGAAGATCCTGTGCGGATGTGATCCACTGGGTATGCACGGTATTTTCAAACGGTTCTCCGGGCACATAGGCACTGCC
>CAMOOA010000142.1 GCA_946621045.1 uncultured Erysipelotrichaceae bacterium | reverse complement strand
CTTCGGGTGCCGGGGGGGCCTCCGGGATCTGCGGTTCATTGGTTCCTGTTGTTCCGCATCCCGCCAGGCTCAGGCAAAGTGCCGTCAGCGCTCCTGTAATTACATTTCGTTTCATCATGCATGTCCTCCGATTTCCGTTGGCCGGTAAATTCAGTTCATTGTGTTCATCAGTTATCGGATGATTTGAAGAACCGGCATGCATAGATCCGGATGCATGTCTGCCGGCTTTGGCTGATGTTGTGTTCAGGAATTGACGGCAGTCCAGGCACCGTTCCGCTTCTCGTAATGATTCGTGCCCTTCATGCGGAATGTTCCGCGTGCGCCGTAGGCGTTCGCATTCAGTACCGATGTAAAGGTGATCTCTGCCTGTTCCCCGTTTACCCGGATCACAGGATCGGCGATTCCGATCGTGAAGTACCGGAGGTTTCCGTCCCTGATGTCTTTGAAGTATTCCTCCCGGGTCTGCTGTTTTCCGCTCATATGGGTGAAGATCATTTCTTCCGAAACAAGTTCCCGCAGGGTATCGATATCCGCATCGGTCATTGCCTGGCAGTACCGCGCCTGCACATAAAGGATTTCCTGTTCTTCTTCCGTCAGGGAAGATACATCCGTTCCTGTTATGTTCACACTTGTGAACTGCGTAAAATCATAGTTCATGGATTCTGTCTCTCCTTCCGTCTGCGGTGCCGGTTCTGTTTTCATCGCACCCGGTTCAGCGCAGGCAGCCATTGTCAGAATGACTGCCGGAAGCACCGCCCGCAGTATGATCCGCTTCATGATTCCGGACTGTCCAGATGCCGGATAATCCTTGCGGGATTTCCTCCGACTACCGTATTGGCGGGCACATCCTTCGTGACAACCGCACCGCCTGCGATCACGGCGTTTTCTCCGACATGCACGCCGGGCATGATACTGACACCGGCGCCGATCCAGACATTGTCGCCGATGACGACCGGGCGGCACTTCAGCACATACCGGTCTTTGAGATCATGATTGTCTGTCACGATCGTGACATGCGGACCGATCTGGACATTGTCTCCGAATTCGATGCCGCCGATCGACATGGCAGTGAAGCTGTGATTGATAAATACATGCTTTCCGAACGTGATCTGTTTCGGAAAATCGATCTGCGCCGGTGTAAAGAGGCCGAGCCCTTCCGGCGGCTCTCCTTCAAACAGTTCATTGAATGCCCTGTTCCATTCCTCCGTCCGGGGTTCCGCATGATTCAGGCGGAACAGTGCCGTATCGGCTCTGTGCAGTTCCGCAACCGCAGGACGGTATTCCTCCGACCGCATGTTCACCGGTTCTCCGCGCTTCAGTTTTTCAAAGATATCCATCATGCATTCCTCCCCGTCATTTGTTTTTAATGCTGTATTACTTCTGTTCAAATGCAGGTCTCCAGCCCGCAAATCCGGCAAGCTGTTCCTCGGTGCGGTGGTAATACCGGACCCCTTTGTTCAGCGCTGCGATTTCCGCCATTTCCTCATCGGTAAGTCTGAAATCCAGAATGTTCAGATTGTCGCGGATATGGTCGGTGTTCTTACTTCCGGGAATCACCGCAAATCCCATCTGCGTATGCCAGCGGAGAATCACCTGCGCCGGTGTCTTTCCGTATTTCTGTGCGATCTTCGCAAAGACCGGCTCTTCGATCAGGGAGCGGTCGCCGTGTCCCAGCGGATACCAGCTCATCAGCTTGATGCCGTACTGATCCAGTGTTCTGCGGAGCTCATCCTGTGCGAAGTACGGATGTGCTTCCACTTGGATGAACTGCGGGACGATCTCCCATTCTGTCTGAAGCTGTTCGATATAGGTCCCTTCAAAATTGGAGATGCCGATCGACTTCGCCTTTCCTTCGCGGTACGCCTTCTCCAGTTGCCGGTATCCGGCCAGCCAGTTTCCGGCAGGCTGGTGGATGTAGAGAAGATCCACATAGTCCGTGCCGAGACGCTCCAGGGTTTCCTCTACGGCGTTTTCGTTTTCATATTCACTGGGCCAGAGTTTCGTGGAGAGGAAGATCTCTTCCCGCTTCACGCCGCTTTCCTTCATGGCGCGTCCGACCGCACGCTCATTTACATAGGCATTTGCCGTGTCGATCAGGCGGTATCCCATCTTCAGCGCTTCCCGCACACTGTTTTCCGCATCTGCCGGTGCCAGCATGAATGTTCCGATTCCGATTGCCGGGCATTTGATTCCATTGTTCAGTTCGATATATTCCATCATGATTTCCTTTCCTGGCTGTCAGCCTTTTCTTCTGTTTCAGTTCAGTCCGTTCGCGGTCAGCCACCGCTCGATGCCTGCTTTGGAATCCGCAGCTTTACTGCCGGTAATGGAGAGGCCTTTTCTGACCTCCGCACCCGGGCAGGTCTTCCGGATATCCTGTTCGCTTCCTCCCATTCCGCTTCCTTCGTTGGTGCAGAGCGGAAGGATCGTCTTTCCGGTGAAGTCAAAGTGCTCAAGGAAGGTGAATACCGCCATCGGCATCGTGCCCCAGTAGTTGGGATATGCCAGAATTACGGTGTCATATGCGTCAATGCTTTCCGGCATGGTCACCAGTTCCGGTCTTGCGTTTGCCCTTAAATCCTTTTTGGCCTGGTCAATGCAGGTCATATAGACCGGAGAGTAGGGTTCCTTCATTTCGATCTTGAAACGGTCCGCAGGAATCAGCTCCTGCATGATGTTGGCTGTAATCTCTGTATTGCCGACCTTGATGTAGCGCATTGCGCCGCCGAAATAGTTTTCATCCGCTCTTGAGAAAAATGCGATCAGTGTCTTTGTCATCCTGTTTTCCTCCTGTGATCAGCCCTGATGCGGTATTGCGTCAGGTGCTTTCTGTTGTCTTCATCATAAAAATCAGCTATCGCAAAGTCCAATTGAAATATCATATAATTGATTTAATTATTAAATAGCAGGAGGACCGCTCCATGAACACAAAACAGATCGATTACTGCATCGAAGCCGCCCGCACCTTAAACTTCAGCCGGGCAGCGGATAACCTGTTTGTCAGCCAGCCCACATTCTCATACCAGATACGGCTGCTGGAAGAGGAGGTCGGCTTTACGATCTTTGAACGGAACGGAAAAGGCGCCGTCCTTACTCCGGCGGGTGTCCAGTTCATTTCATTTCTTACGGGAATGCGTGAAGATTTAAAGCGCGCCGTCGAACAGGGTCAGAACTTCAGCACAAAATATCATGACAGTATATCCATCTGTATGATGATCCGGCAGGCGCTTTACTTCCTTCCGGAGGCCATGCGTCTGTTTGCGGAAACCAGTCCGGAAATTCAGATCCTTCCGATGTTTCAGTATGAAACCAGCGTGGAAGCCTTTTTACAGAACGAAGCCGACATTCTGTTTGCGCTGAAGGAACAGACAAAGCACATTCCGGGAATCCGTGTTCACGATCTGTTTGAAAGCCGCATCTATCTGATCACCCGGCCGGATGATCCGCTGGCCGGAAAAAACCTCGTCACCGAGGAAGATCTGTACGGCCGGACTCTGATGGTAGGCGGCGGATCGCCGACGGCACTGAAAGCGGTCCAGCACCGGCTGACCGGCACCGGAAAGATTGATTACTTCAACAGTGCAGACCATGACACGACCCTTACGAATGTCGCCGCCGGCCGCGGGGTATGTCTTGCGCCGGGGTTTCTGAATGA
>CAMOOA010000141.1 GCA_946621045.1 uncultured Erysipelotrichaceae bacterium | reverse complement strand
CGCTGAGAATCAGACGTTTCTGCCAAGCTTTTCAAGATCTTCCTTGATCTTTGTGGTTGAGATACCGGCAGTCCGCGGGAGGTAGACCACTTCACAGAGCTCCTTCAGTTCATCGAACTTTCCTTCCCAGTCATCACCCATCACAAAGATATCTGCCTGGTATTTCACGATATCGGACTTCTTCTGTTCCCAGGTTTCCTCGGGAATGACAAGATCCACATATCGAATCGCTTCCAGCATGGCCTTTCGCTCTTCATACGGGTGATAGGCCGTTTTTCCTTTTCCGGCATTGAATTCGTCGGTGGACAGCGCAACGATCAGATAATCGCCGAGCGCTTTTGCCCGCTGAAGCAGACGGATGTGACCCCAGTGAAGGAGATCATAGGTTCCGTAGGTGATGACTCGTTTCATTTCAGCCTCCCTATATGCGAAAAAAGACAGAACTCTGCCTTTTTCCTTAACTCATTACTCAGCAATTTCAACGTTGGTGTAAACCTTGTTTACATCATCAACATCATTGAGCATGCTCATCAGCTTGTTGTAAGCTTCCACTTCTTCCGCATCGGAAAGTGTTACATACTCATTCGGCAGCATCGTAACTTCGCAGGTGTCGAATTCCACACCCGGAATCAGAGTTTCAATGGCGTCCTGTGCCTTCGCAAAATCCGCAAATGCGGTCTTGACCATCATGATGCCGTCTTCCACAGACAGATCGCTGACATCAACATCCGCTTCCATCATGGCATCAAGCATCTTCTCTTCATCCTCATACGGGAAATAGAAGAGACCGCACTGCTCATAGTTGAAGGAAACAGCGCCTGCATTGGCAAGCTTTGCGCCCTTGCACTTGTTGAATACTGTCTTTACTTCCGTATAAGCGCGGTTTGTGTTGTCTGTCAGGCAGTCAACGATGACGGTGCTGTTGCCCGGGCCGAAGCCTTCATACCGGCACTCGGTATAGTCTTCTCCTCCTCCGCCTTTTGCCTTATCAATGGCACGCTTGATAACATCGGCAGGAACCTGATTGGATTTTGCTTCCTTGATCTTGCGGGCAAGCGCAAGGTTCATATCGGGATCAGGAACACCGGACTTCGCTGCGATGTAAAGTTCTTTACCAAAGCGCGAATACAGTTTCGATTTCATTGCGGCAGTTTTTGCCATCGCCGCAGCACGTACTTCATGTGCTCTTCCCATACTTGCATCAACCTTCTTTCACTTAAATTCCCGTAAATTATAGCAAACCACCCTGCTGCTTGGAAAGAAATTCTTTTCCGGCATATAAATGCCGTATTCGGACGGCTTTGAAAAACACATATCTCTCATCGACATCCTCACTCCCTGCGTGATACAATCGAACTGCTTTTTTGAAATGAGGAACTATGTCTGTATATGTAATTTCGGATCTGCACGGCTGTCTGGAAGAATTCCGGGCCATGCTCGATAAGATTCAGTTCAGCAGCTACGATGAACTGTATATTGCGGGTGATGTCTGCGACCGCGGCCGTTACCCGATTGAACTTCTGCGGCTCATTATGGGCCATAAAAACATGCACCTGATCTTCGGCAATCACGATGTCTGGCTTGCCAGATATGCGGAAGATCTGATTGAAGGCAAACGGAATCCCGGCCATCTCCGCCTGCTTGGGGGTGACTTTTTAAACTGGGTCCACTGGAACGGCGGACTGGTCACGATCGACCAGTTTCTGGACAGTGACTATACCGTCTGTTATGACATTCTTGAATACCTCGGCAATCCGGAATTCTATAAGGAACTGGAAGTTGCCGGGAGAAAATTTCTGATCGTTCATTCCGGTCTCGGCGAGCGCTGGAAGCTCGGCCTCCCCGTCTGCGAGTATTCCGAAAGCGAACTGATCTGGCCCCATATCGGTCTCAATGACAACCCCTACCCGGATGTCACAATGATCGTCGGACATATGCCGACATTCCTTTACGGCAAGCAGTATGAGGGCAAGATCATACACGGAAGAAATCTTCTTCATATCGACTGCGGCTGTGTATTCGGGCGGTCGCTCGGATGCGTGCGCCTTGATGACATGCAGGAATTCTATGTCTCCAGTTCCTATCCGTATCTTGAGTGAACGCAGAACATGACAGTAAAAAATAATCCGGATTCCGGATTATTTTTTATTTACATGCTCGTCAATCCACCCTTCGATCAGGGAAGCCATGTGATCCCGCTGGGATACATACGGTTTCGGGACGAAGGTCTCTGCCGCTTTCAGATACGGGCCGATATCATCAAGATCCTTCATGTAGATCAGATATCCCTTTTCCTCAAATGCCTCCAGCAGCTGAATCTGATGATCGTTGACATGTTCTCCGTAGGCCGCAAGCCGCGCCGCCGAAAGAATTGTCTTTCCCTCACGGAGCCCGGTCATGATCGTTCCGACGCCGCCGTGCGTGATCAGAATATCCGCATCAGCCAGCGCCTGTGAAAATGCCTCCTGGTCGATGTAGTCAATCACCTTCATGCAGTCGCTTTCATACTTTGTAAAGCCGGCCTGAACAAGGACTTCATCCTGAATATCACCGCGCTTCACCGCATCCTCCACAGCTTTCAGAAGACGGGTGAACGGTTTGTCATTTGTGCCGAGTACTACCAGAATCATCAGAAAATCCACCCTCCGTAAACAGCATTGGGATACACCTTCAGCATGCTTTCCCACTGAACGATGAAGAGATCCGCAATCGGATAGATCATCTTGCCGGCCATGGTCGGCGTCGTCGCATTGGCAAAGGTTTCGATCCAGATCACCTTTTTCCCGAAGCGATGGGCAATTTTACACATCGGCACCGCGGTATGGGTGCCGGTCGTGATAATGACATCCGGCTTCCACTTCACGAAATAATATATGCTTTTGATAATATTCGCCGAAAAATGAAATACATAGGTCAGCGGCTGCGATTTGCTGCCGTAAGGCACAAAGGCGACCCGGTCGCTTCCGTAACGCTCTTTCAGACTGAGATTGGACTTGTTGTTTTCCGTGATGATGCGGTAATCGCAGTGATCAAAAAGAACCGAAAGCTGAAGCAGTTCGGTAAGATGCCCGCCGGTGCTTGAAATAAAGAGAACGCGTGTTGATTTATCCATAAAAAAATCTGAGATGCATTGTATGCACCTCAGATTATAGCGCAACGAGTGATTAACGTGTTACTGCAGATTTGACGAGTTCGTTGACTTCCTCGGCAGTATCGCAGTTCACCGCTTTGTCAGCGAGCACCTTCATCTCTTCGTAGCTCAGCGAGTTGATCAGCTGACGCGCACGGAGAATGGAGCTTGCGCTCATCGAGAACTCATCGAGTCCAAGACCGAGCAGCAGCGGAGCTGCCAGTTCATCACCGGCCATCTCGCCGCACATACCGCACCACTTGCCATTCTTGTGCGCACCGTCAATCGTCATCTTGACAAGGCGAAGAATGGACGGGTTCAGCGGCTGATACAGATAGGATACCGGCTCGCTCATACGGTCGGCAGCCATCGAGTACTGAATCAGGTCGTTGGTTCCGATGGAGAAGAAGTCTGCATACTTGCCGAGCTGATCCGCAAGCACTGCGGCAGCCGGAATTTCGATCATGCAGCCGACTTCGATGTCATCCGCAACCTTGACGCCTTCCGCAATCAGTTCAGCGCGGGCATCTTCATAGC
>CAMOOA010000140.1 GCA_946621045.1 uncultured Erysipelotrichaceae bacterium | reverse complement strand
CCATCTTCACCTTTGAGATCAAGGGCGGAGAGGAAGAGGCGAAGAAATTCATTGATCACCTGCCCATCTTCTCGCTTCTGGCAAATGTCGCCGATGTGAAGTCGCTTGTCATTCATCCGGCAAGCACCACCCATTCCCAGCTGAGTGAGGAAGAACTGCTGGACCAGGGCATTAAGAAAAATACGATCCGTCTGTCCATCGGAATTGAAAAGGCAGAGGATCTGATCGCCGCACTGGATACCGCATTTGCGGCAGTGCAGTAAAGGAGGAAAGAACATTATGACAAACATTAAAAAACAGGCATCCGAACTGATCGGACATACCCCGCTGCTGGAACTCACCCATATCGAACAGGCATACGGCCTGAAGGCAAGACTGCTCGGAAAACTGGAATACTTCAATGTGACCGGATCCGTCAAGGACCGCATTGCGCTGGCCATGATCGAAGATGCGGAGGAACAGGGCATCCTGAAGGAAGGATCGGTCATTATTGAACCGACCTCCGGCAATACCGGCATCGGCATCGCTGCGGTCGGTACCGCAAAGGGTTACCGGGTCATCATCGTCATGCCGGAAACCTTCTCGGTGGAACGCAGAAAGCTGATCAGGGCCTACGGCGCAGAGATCGTACTGTCCGAAGGATCCAAAGGCATGAAGGGCGCCATCGCGAAGGCGCAGGAGCTTGCGGCGGAAATCCCGGATTCCTTTATCCCGGGTCAGTTTGACAACCCGGCCAACCCGAAGATTCATTACCGCACCACCGGACCGGAAATCTTTGCGGATACGGACGGGGAAGTGGACATCCTGGTCGCAGGGGTCGGCACCGGCGGCACGGTTACCGGAACCGGCACCTATCTGAAAGAACAGAAACCGTCGGTGAAGGTCGTTGCGGTGGAGCCTGCGTCTTCACCGGTGCTCTCCGGCGGAAATCCGGGTCCCCACAAGATTCAGGGAATCGGAGCCGGCTTTGTGCCGAAGGTTCTGGATACCTCCGTCTATGATGAGGTCATTACCGTCGCAAATGAAGATGCGCTTTCCACAGGCGCTGCCGTCGGAAAGAAAGAAGGCGTGCTGGTCGGCATCTCTGCCGGAGCCGCCGTATGGGCTGGCATTGAACTGGCAAAGCGTCCGGAGAATGAAGGAAAGACGATCGTCGTCATCCTGCCGGATTCCGGAGACCGGTATCTCTCGACCGCACTCTTTGGTGAAGAATAACGAACTGTCACGTGTTCTCCTGAGACAGAAATGAAGTCCCGTGTGATGATGATCCGCGGGGCTTCATTTCGTCATGCGCACGCAGGAAGCAGAGCCGGATGCGAAAAAACCGTGATTCCTCTGCCAATACTATTTACAATGGAGGTATGAGCTTCGCCTACCGCACATTCCGAATGAAACAGATTCTTCCGGCAATCGGGTTCTGTGTTTTTCTTGCGGGCTGCGGAGGCGTCAGCGCAGAGACCCGCGTCACGGAACAGCCGGCTGAACCGCTCACGGAAACCGCCGGCGGCGGAACCTATGATCCCCCGGACATGAAGACCAGCGAATTCCATCCGGATCAGGCGGAAGGGGACACCGGAGCTGCCATAGATGTCTCCTGTGTGAATGAAGGCTATGTGGCGGTCAGCGCGGTATCTGACAAACGTCTGAAATTCCAGGTGATCAAAGGGGAGGACACCTATAATTACGATCTTCGAAACAATGGCATTCCTTCCATTCTTCCCCTGCAGTGCGGAAACGGACAGTACAGCTTCCGCATCATGGAAAACATTGTGGACAAAAAGTATGCGGTGCTGTTTGAAACAACCGCGGACGTAACCCTGAACAGTGAGTTTGAACCGTTCCTGCGGCCGAATGACTATGTGAATTATGATAAAGACTCCAAATGTGTAAAACAGGCGGCCGAATTTTCCGCCCGGGCATCGGGTCAGGTGGATGTGGTCACTGCCGTCTATGACTTTATATGCAAAAACATCAAATATGATGTGAAGAAGGCGGAGTCCACGGAAAAGATGTATCTGCCGGACCCGGATGAGACGATGACCTCGGGAAAGGGCATCTGTTTCGACTATGCGTCCCTGGCCGCCAGTATGCTGAGAAGCCAGGGCATCCCGACCAAGGTAATCTTCGGGTATGTGTCGCCCGATGATCTCTATCATGCATGGAATATGTTCTATACCGAGGAAACCGGGTGGGTGACGGCGGAGTTCCGGGTGGATACGAAGACCTGGACAAGGCTGGACCTGACCTTTTCCGCAAACGGCAGCGACGCAAAGTTTATCGGTGACGGATCGAATTATACCGATCTGTATCAATACTAGAAGGAGGAAGATCCGATGGCATCTGTAAAACAAATGAATGAACTGGGCATCAGCGCATTCTGTGAAAGTCTTGCGCTGATGATCAATGCCGGAATCAACGTGAATGAGGCAGTCTATCTGCTTGAAAACAAGGATGAGGCAAACAGCGGCCAGCTGGCCGGTGCCATTCAGGCCATGGGAAAGGAAATGGATGAAGGCTCTGCGCTTGCGCCGGCAATGGAAAAGACAAAGCTGTTTCCAGAATATGCGGTGCGGATGATCGAAGCCGGAGAGAAGACCGGAAAACTGGAAGAAGTGCTGTTCTCTCTTTCCAAGTACTACCGTGAACAGCATTCCATTCGTGAGAAGCTCCGCTCGGTCATCGTCTATCCGGCGGTGATGCTGGTGATGATCATTATTGTGCTGATCATCATGTTAAGAATGGTGCTTCCCTCCTTCCGGGATGTATACAACTCGGTGACCGGAAGCCTCTCCGCAAGCAGCTACCGCTATATCGGTCTTGCCTTCGGGTTCTGCCGCGTGGCTCTGATCTTCATCATTCTCCTTCTGATTGCGGGTATTGTGCTCTATGCGATGTGGAACGGAGACAGACGGAAACAGGCGTTGCAGTTCCTCTCCACAAACAAAACCTGCAGAGGCATTCTTGAAGCCCTCAGCATGTACCGGTTCACTTCCGCGTTTGAAGTGTTCCTGGCAAGCGGCGAAATGCAGGATGAAGCGATGCTGAACAGTATTCCGATGGCGGAATATGAACCGACGGAGGAAAAGCTGAAGGCCTGTGCCCGCCGGATGGAAGAGGGCATCGGCTTTGCGCAGGCGGCCAATGAGATGAACCTCTACGAGCCGATCTACGGAAGAATGTTAATACCGGGAGAGCGGAGCGGCCATATGGAAAATGCACTGAAGCGGCTCAGTGAACTGCTTGCGGAAGACTGCGGAAACCGGATCGACCGGCTGACCGCATTCCTCGAACCTCTGCTTTCGGGCGTGCTGATGATCACGATCGGGGTGGCGCTGCTCAGCGTGATGCTGCCGCTGATCGGAATCATGAATTCGATCGGGTGATCCCATGTATTCGGATAACGGAAAACCCGGTCTGATGACCGCTGCCCTGACATTCCTTTCGATAGTGATTCTCTTCTGTCTGATTGCCGTGTACCGGCTTCATGTGCCGGAGAGCATGGAGAAGGAGACTGCAGTATCGATCCGGAATGCCGTGCGGGAAAGTGCACTGCAGTGCTATGTCGTCGAAGGCGTATATCCGGAGAATATTGAATATCTTCAGGAAAACTACGGATTGCGCATCAATACAAAGGCTTACATCGTGGCATATGAAGCCTTTGCGGAAAATCAGATGCCGC
>CAMOOA010000139.1 GCA_946621045.1 uncultured Erysipelotrichaceae bacterium | reverse complement strand
AGCAGCATCTTTCCGCCATCGAGCAGTACGGCATCACGGAGATCCACCGCAGAAGCTTCGGTCCGGTTGCGGCAACCCAGATGAAACTGAATTTATTTGATGAATAACGGAAGAAAGCGGGGGAATCCCGCTTTCGTTTTGTATAAGATTCATATGGAGTCTATGACAAAACGGGAGATTCTGGCACAATACAGCTGGAAACATGACGGTGACTGGGCGAAGATCGCCGAAGCGCTGCGCACCCACGAACCCGTCACACGGCGCTATGCCTGCGGAAACTACATTACGATTTATGATGAGATCTACCCGCCCTCACTGCGGGCGCTTCGTCATCCGCCCTGGGTGCTGTTCTACCGGGGAAACCCGGAACTGCTGAAACGGCCGTCCGCCGCAGTCGTCGGAAGCCGGAAACTGACCGAATACGGCGAGTGGGCGACCGAGCGCTGTACGGAACTGCTTGCGGGTCAGTTTGTGATCGTGTCCGGTCTTGCGAAAGGGGCGGACGGGGCAGCGCACCGGACAGCGATTGCGATGCGCGGCTCGACGATCGGCGTGATCGGCTGCGGACTGAATGTGCGCTATCCGAGAGAAAATGAATATCTGTATAAACGGATGGAAAGGGATCAGCTGATTCTTTCCGAGTATCCCGATCCGACCGGGGTAAAGAAATATCATTTTCCCTGGCGCAACCGGATCCTGGCAGCGCTGGGAGACTGCGTGATTGTCACGCAGGCGGCGCTGAAGAGCGGAACGATGGGGACGGTCAGCGCGGCGCTTGAACTCGGCAAGGAGGTATGGTGCGTGCCGTATCCGTATAACGAAGAGGCGGGGAAAGGCTGTAATCTTCTGATTGCGCAGGGTGCCAACATCCTTTATGATGAGGCGGTCCTGAAAGATCTCCGGCCGCTCCGGCCGATTTAAAAATTCTTGCCAATCTATTTTCCTTAGAGTATCCTTTGGAATTGTTACTCGAAATACGAACTGAGAAACAGAGGTGAAACACGGAATGGAAAGCATTAAAAATCTGGTGATCGTAGAGTCACCTTCCAAATCCAATACGATTCAGAAATACCTCGGGAAAGACTACAAGGTCGTTCCTTCCGTCGGCCACATCCGCGATCTTTCGACCCGCGGAAAAGGCGGACTGGGTGTTGATATCGACAATAACTTCAAGGCGGACTATGTCATCTCCGAAGGCAAGTCCAGGACCGTGGCGGAGCTGAAGAAATTCGCGAAACAGGCAGATCATGTCTATCTTGCGACCGACCCGGACCGTGAGGGAGAAGCCATTTCCTGGCATCTGGCGCAGGAGCTGAAACTGCCGGAAGAAGAAAAGAACCGCGTAACCTTTCATGAGATCACGCATGATGCGGTGCTTGAGGCATTCCGGAATCCGCGGGCGATCGATATGGAACTGGTTCATTCCCAGGAGACCCGGCGCATTCTGGACCGCATCATCGGATTCAAGCTGTCGAATCTTCTCCGCAGCAAGATCAAATCCAAATCCGCCGGCCGCGTGCAGTCGGCAGCTCTGAAGCTGATCGTCGACCGTGAGCGGGAGATCGAAGCGTTCCAGGTCACCGAGTACTGGACGATCGAAGCGAAGTTTGAAAAGGACGGCTTTGCCTTTGACGCCTCGCTCGCAAAAATTGACGGCGAGAAGGCGGAACTGAAAACGGAAGAGGAAGCCGCAAAGATCGTTGAGGCATGCGGCGGACCGTTTGTGATCAGTGCGATTAAGGAAACGTCCAAATCGACGAAACCGTTCAAGCCGTTCATCACATCGACGCTCCAGCAGGAAGCCTCCACAAAGCTCGGCTTCCCGGCCAAAAAGACGATGAGCGTTGCCCAGCGCCTGTACGAAGGCATCGATGTCGGACGCGGCGAAGAAGGTCTCATTACATACATGCGTACCGACAGCCCGCGCCTTTCCGATGTCTATGTAAAGGCGGCGCACAGCTACATCACAAAGAAGTACGGAAAAGACTACAACGGCTATTTCAGTGCCAAGGCCGGTTCCAATGCGCAGGATGCGCATGAGGCGATCCGTCCCACCAGCATTGACAATGAACCGGAAAAGATCAAACCGTATCTGACCAGTGATCAGTACAAACTGTACAAACTGATCTATGCCCGTGCACTCGTCAGCCAGATGGCACCGCGCGTGACCCAGAGCACCTCGGTCACGCTCAGCCAGAACGGCTATGATTTTACGGCCAACGGCTCGAAGGAAACCTTTGACGGATGGACCCGTGCCTATAAGGATTACTATTCCAGCGAAGAGAAGCTTCTGCCGGAACTGAAGGAACAGGAACAGCTGAACGCAAAGGAAGTGAAACCCGAGCGGCATGAGACAACGCCGCCGGCACGCTATACCGAAGCCCGCCTGATCCATGAACTGGAGGAACAGGGCATCGGACGGCCGAGCACCTATGCAATGATCATCGACACGATTCGCAGCCGCGGATATGTGCAGATGAAGGATCCGCGCGCAAGGAACAGTGTCTTTATTCCGACCGATCAGGGAAAACTGACCGTCGACAAGCTGACCGAGTTCTTTTCGGATTCGATCATGAACATCAAGTACACCGCGGAGATGGAAACCGAACTGGATGAGATCGCCAGCGGTGATGCGGATGAAGTGGCGACCCTGAAGCGGTTCTGGGATGAATTCACACCGATGCTGGATGAAGCCTATAAGAATATGGAAAAGGTGAAGCCGGAACCGGTCGGAGAGAAATGTCCTGACTGCGGGGAAGAACTTGTCTACCGCGTCGGCCCGTACGGAAAGTTCATTTCCTGCAGCGGATATCCGAAGTGCAGATATCACCGCAATATCGCTTCGGCAGACAAACCGGCGCCCGAACATACCGGACGTACCTGTCCGAAGTGCGGCAAGGGAGAACTGCTCAAGCGGATGAGCCGCCGGCGCACATTCTTCTACGGATGCGATCAGTTCCCGCGCTGCGACTACATGGAGACCCTCGACGGCGAGGAGATCATTCCGAAGCGCAAACGCGCCGCAGCCGCAAAGACTGCCGGCACAAAAACTACAGCCGCTAAGAAGCCTGCGGCGAAGAAGACAACGACACGCAAAACTGCCGCAAAGAAAAAGGCAGAATAACGAATGGAATGAGGCGGAGAAGAGACTCCGCCTTCTTTGGATATGCAGGGGAAGTGTTAAGATATGGGTATGGAAAAGAAAGCAACGGTGATCGGCGCAGGACTTGCGGGCTGCGAGGCGGCATATCAGCTGACAAAGCGCGGCATTGCGGTAACGCTGATCGAAATGAAGCCGGGCAAACGGACGCCGGCGCATAATGTGAATACCTTCGGAGAACTGGTCTGTTCAAACAGCCTCCGCTCGGATTCCCTGAAAAACGGGGTCGGACTTCTGAAAGCGGAGATGCGCCGGATCGGCTCGATCATCATGGAAGCCGCCGAGGCAAACCGGATTCCGGCCGGCAGTGCGCTGGCAGTGGACCGGGAAGGGTTTACGCATTACCTGGACCGGGCGATGCGGGAGAACCCGCTGATCACGGTCGTTGAACAGGAAGTGACGGAGATTCCGGAAGGACCTGCGGTGATCGCGACCGGACCGCTGACCAGTGAAGCGATGATGAATGCGATCCGGAACCTGCTGGATGAACAGTACTGTTATTTCTTTGACGCGGAAGCACCGATCGTAACGGCAGAGTCCAT
>CAMOOA010000138.1 GCA_946621045.1 uncultured Erysipelotrichaceae bacterium | reverse complement strand
GCCAGCACTGCTTTTCTCAATCTGCACCTCCGATATCCTTCATATAATATGCAACGCCGATCCACTGTCCGAATTTCAGTCCGGTATCCTTCAGGACCGTCATCTTTTCATAGCCCAGCGACACATGAAGATGTTCACTGGCTTCATTTCCGTCCGTCACAAGCGAGACCAGCTTGCGGATTCCCTGCTGTTTTGCCAGTTGTTCCAGTTCCTTCATCAGGGCAGTCCCGTATCCCTTTCCCCGCTCCTCCGGGTCAAGATACACCGTCACATCCGCGGTATAGCGATAGGCACTGCGGGGATTGAACGGACTGAGAAAGGCAAAACCCTTCACACTCCCGTTTTCTTCCAGTACGATCCACGGATAGCGCACCGTCACATCGTTGATGAGCTTCCGGTAGGATTCCTCCGTTTCCGGTGTCTCCTCAAACGAAACGGTCGTATGTTCAATGTACCAGTTGTAAATGCGGAGACAGGTTTCAATATCGCGCTCTTCAACCGGCCGGATCATCGTTCAAACACCGTTTCTCCGTTCATGACCGTCATCATGACCGGGATATTGCGGATCGATTCGATCTCCGCGCGTTCAATCGGGGTATCAAGCACCGCAAAGTCCGCATAATAACCCTCTGCCAGCACCCCGAAACGGTCCTCGGCAGAGAAGATCCTTGCGCCGCAGACGGTATAGCTGTCGATTGCCTGTTTTACGCTCAGGCATTCCTTCGGATTCATTGCGGCATCTTCGGAAACCGACTTCCGTGTCACCGCAAGCTGAATTCCCTTGAGCACATCCGGCGTCTCTACCGGCGCATCACTGCCGTTGGCCGCAATGACGGACTCGGACAGGGATTTAAACGGATAACAGGAAACGGTACGTTCTTCCCCGACCCGCTTCGGTAAGATCGGCGCATCATCATCGATGAACAGCGACTGGAAGTAGCAGTCGATATGCATCGCCTTCACCCGGTTGATTTCTTCCGGAGACATGATCTGACAATGGACGAGACCGTGATGGAGCGGATTGCCTGGCAGCACAACATCTTCATACACATCGAGTACGGTGGAAACCGCAAGATCGCCGATCGCATGAATGACGGACGGCATGTTGTAATCCGCCGCAAGTTTTACCCAGGTCCGGATATCATCCCGTGACATGGTCATATATCCGCGTTTGGAGGGATCATCGCTGTACGGTTCAAACAGTGCCGCGGTGTGCGCACCGAGTGATCCGTCGGAAAGCAGCTTCAGCGGACCGATCCGGAAAAAGTCATCCCCGACATCGGTCGTATACCCATCGTCCAGGAATTTTGCGAACTCCTGAACCGTCGGAAATTCACACTGTTCATTGATTCTTACGGTCAGTTCCCCGCGGTATGCCATCTTTGACAGCACATTCAGCACCAGCCGCCAGTCATCGGTCAAAGAGATGAAGTCATCACTGCCGACCGCCGTGATGCCGTAACGGTTCATTTCCTTCTGTCCCTGCAGAATTGCCTTGCGGATGGATTCTTCCGTTTCCTTCGGCCAGGCCGCCTGCAGGAGCGGAATCGCATTCTCTTCCAGGAAGCCGCGTTCCGTATCAATCGTTCCGCCTTCCACACGGCTGTCCTCATCAATGCCCGCAAGCTCCAGCGCTTTGGAATTGACGACCATCTTATGCCCGCACATCCGGGTCACCGCGATCGGAATCTCCCTGCTTACACGGTCCAGTCCTTCCCGGTCCGGAAGTTTCTTTACGTCAAAGGTCTCTTCATTGAAGCCGCGTCCGATCAGCCATTCCCCCGGCGCAAGTGTTTCCGCCCGCCGTTTCAGACATGCGTAGAGTTCGGTGCTGCTGCGGCAGGAAGAAAGCTGCACGTTTTCCAGGAACCGCCCGAATCCAAGCAGATGACAATGGGAATCAATAAATCCCGGATAGACTGCCGCGCTGTTGAGATCAACGACTTCGGTATCCGGCGTGATCTGCGCAAGAATCTCATCGGTTGAGCCAAACGCTGCAAACCTGTCATCCTGTACAAGAAATGCGTCCTCGGAACGTTCATATAATTTTGCATGGATAAATGCGCGCATAGTGAAAGCCTCCATATTCAATACCTGTTTAATATTACCGTGTTTTCCGTTTTCGTACATCGGAATGCATATCCGTAATCAACCAAAAAACACACGATCGTCTGGTTCAATCGTGTGTCTGAATCCGTTACGTTCAATCAGATGGTATTACAGCTCTGTCGCAAGCGGTGCCATCAGGCTGGAGACAACCGTCAGATTGCCGTTGCGGGTGCGGATCGCATCCAGCATGGCCTTTTCCTTTGTGCTGTCCCGCAGCTGCACTTCATAGCGCAGTTCATACAGTGCACCGAGGTTGACGGTTTTCATCGATGTAAGGGATGCGCCGTAAGTATATGTTTTGAAGATATCCGCAAAGACATCCGCATAATCGAGATCTTCCGGAATCGTGATCGTAAGGTAACGATGCGAAGCGTCCTGTGCGAAGATACCGAGCTTCGAGCCTCCTGCCATGACGGCACAGATCACGATGCTTGCCAGTACCGCATATGCGACATAACCGGTGCCGCACGCAAGACCGGCCGCCATCGCCAGGAATACCGCCGCGATGTCGCTGGCCTTTCCCGGAAGCGAACGGAAGCGTACAAGTGAGAAAGATCCGGCAACTGCAACGCCGACGCCGAGGTTTCCGTTAACCATCATGATGACCATCATGACAATGACCGGCAGGATGACCAGAGTCACCGAGAAGGAACGGGACGGTGTCCCGACTGCTTTATAAGATAATGCGATGATCAGGCCGCAGAGGACTGCCGCGCCTGCGCAGATTGTGATTTCTGAAACTGTCAGCTGTGCTGCGGTTAAGACTGTGCCAAACATGAATAGTTCTCCTTTCGTGTCGCCGGATAAGCAGGATATTCTGCGGCGGCGGTGTTATGACTGGCGGTCCGGCTTGCGGACGCTTTGAATAATTCAGAATAGATCGTGCCGTACTTCGAGAAGTTTCTCCGGTACAGCTTCATATCACTCAGGATCTGTGTCAGCCAGAGCGGATAGCGGTCGCTGACCTTGATCTCCATCAGGACTTCATCCTCACTTGTGATCATGGTTTCTTCACCGGTTTTATGAAGACTCAGATGGTTCAGCCGGTAACAGATATCAGTGTCAAATGTGATTCTCAGATCTGCCTCTTCAATACCGGAGAATGCCTTGCGGTGGTAGGCAATAAACATCTTTTCTTCCAGTTTCCGTGATTCGGCAAGATATGTGATTTCCGAAGCGATCTGCGAGTCGTCCTTCAGTGCCTTTCCATAGCGGAAGTAAGCTGCGGCTTCCCGTTCGCCTACAGCGATCCGGCGCTTGACGCCGGTCTCTTTGAACTTCTTTTTGATCTCCAGGAAGCAAGGCTTTTTGTCATCCGGCTCCCCGTAGGTTCTGAGCCGGAGCTTTTCCTTGTACTGGGGATGTCCGAGACAATGGATGATCAGCGCATTGTCCGGGGTGTCGTAATAGATGTTGTGAAGATCATATTCCGGATACATGTCCGGCTGAAGATGCGGCATCGCCCGGCGGAGAAATTCTTCCGCCTGTGCTTTTGTCAGCGGGAACTTATGTTCCACCCGCATCATGGTTGCTTCAAATACTGCGCTGGTGTTCATGGTGATTACCTCCCTGCACCTGTAAGACTACCGGCTGAATCTGTGACAAATCTGATACCAATGTGAATTTTGTCTGAACAAT
>CAMOOA010000137.1 GCA_946621045.1 uncultured Erysipelotrichaceae bacterium | reverse complement strand
CTTCGACAACGATGTCATAGATGCCGAGGTTCTTGAGGTTGCTGGTAAGCGAACGGCCGAGCAGAAATTCCATGGAAAAATAGTAAACCTGCTTGGCATTCTGCTTTCTTGTCGCAACCTTTGTGTCTTTCCAGTTGACGGAGGCATAGTTGCGCACCATTTCTCCGAGTACGAGATACCGCTCTGTCGGATGCGTCTCCTCAACGGTCGTCCCGCACATTTCTACGAGTTTCTGTGCAAATTCCTTTTTGAACTCTGATTTGTTTTTAAACATTACAGTCACCTTATACGTATTACTTCGATAGATTACACCATGGGCTAGTATACCATAAAACAGCGGACTGACAGGACACAGTATGCTTTACGTACCTTCTGCGGAGGATGCTTTTTTCGGGCAGGTAAACCACACCGCCGCAAACGGAGCGAGGCGGATCGTGATTTTCTGCGGGAAGCGGGCCGGTTCCTTAACGGATTTTGTGCGCAGCGGCTTGAAGTTGCACATGTTGCAGCCGTCATAAATGTCCTTTTCCGTGTTCATGATTTCGGTCCAGGTTCCCTTTGCGGGCACCGGAACATCATAGATTTCATACGACTCCGGTGTCATGTTCATGATGCAGAGCAGATATTCGCTCTCTGACTGCCGGAAGAAACTGTATACCGACTGCTTCGCGTTGTCGGCATCGATCCACTGGAACCCGCTGAAATCGTAGTCCTTCTGAAATAATGCCGGATGAGCTGTATATATTCGGTTGATATCGGTGAAGAAGCGCAGAAAACTGTCATGCTTCGGGTATTTGAGGAGGAACCAGTCCAGTTCCTTCTTCTCATCAAACTCCCGGAACGAGGCAATCTCATTTCCCATAAAGTTCAGTTTCTTGCCCGGATGCGCAAACATGTAGGCATACAGATTTCTGGCCTGGGAGAACTTCTGTTCATATGTACCCCACATCCGGTCCACGACGGTCTTCTTCCCGTGGACATTTTCATCATGGCTCAGCGAGAGGAGAAAACGCTCGCTGTAAAAATACGCCATGGAAAACGTAAGTTTGTTGTGGTCATAACTGCGGTAGATCGGATCGGTCGCATAATACTTCAGGGTATCGTTCATCCATCCGAGGTCCCACTTGTAGTCAAAGCCGAGCCCGCCGTCGAGCGTGGAGGCGGTCACATGCGGGTAATCCGAGGAGTCCTCCGCAATTAACATGACACCGGGGAATTCCTTCTTCAGATAGTAGTTGAAACGCTTCATGAAATTCAGGGCGCCTTCATTCGTACCGCGGTTGCTGTTGCCGCCCCAGTAGATCATGTTGGCCACCGCATCCATGCGGATGCCGTCGATGTGGTAGATCCGGCACCAGAAAACCGCGCTGGAAATCAGGAAGGAGCGGACCTCTTCGCTCCAGAGGTCAAAGTTCAGGGTTCCCCACTGGCTTTCCGCATCTTCCGGCCTGCGGTATTCGTACAGCGCCTGTCCGTCGAATTTCCGCAGTCCGAACACATCCTTTACAAAGTGCACCGGCACGATATCCATGATGACGCCGATTCCCGCCCGGTGGCATGCGTCCACAAAGTGCGCAAACTCGGTCGGGTTGCCGTAGCGGCTTGTACAGCTGTAGTAACCGGATGCCTGATATCCCCAGGATCCGTCAAACGGATGCTCGTTCAGCGGCATCAGCTCGATATGCGTAAACCCGTGCTCCTTTACATACGGAATCAGGTTTTCCTCCAGCATGCCGTAGGTATAGGGATATTTGCCGTTCTTCTTCCATCCGCCGGCATAAACCTCATAGATGGACACCGGCCGGTCATAGCCGACGTTCCGGTCTGCCATCCATGCTTCATCATTCCAGCGGATATCGTGAAAGTTATAGACTTTTGAGGCGTTTTCCGGCCGGGTTTCACTGTAGAACGCATACGGATCGCTCTTGTCATGATAATTGCCGTTTTTGTCTTCGATCCGGAACTTGTAGGAATCCCATTCCTTCACTCCGGCAATAAAAACACTCCAGATCCCGCTGAATCCGGTCCGGGACATCCGGTCCCGGGTTCCGTCCCAGTCATTGAAGCTTCCGATCACACTGACGTTTCGCGCATGCGGAGCGTACACGGTAAAGCGGACACCCTCGCTGCCTTCATAGGCAAAATGCGCGCCGAACATCTGCCACGCATCGATGCAGTGCCCCTGGTGAAATTCTTCGATGATTCTTGCCTGATCCATGTAAATACCCCGCTCGTTCGTAATATCTGTTGTAGTGTGTAATGAATATACCTTATTTTTATCTTTTAAAAAAGCCTGTTATCCAAGCTTTTGCCGGATTTTCATCTCCGCATCCGAAAAAAGCCGTGTGCATTGTGCACACGACTTTCGTGTTTTTGAGAACCGGTCAGGAGAGAATCGGCTTGCAGGCTTCTGCGAGCTCGTCCTTTTCCTTCTGTGCCTCCGCAAGATCCTTGCCGAGGGTTGTGAAGTAGGTCTTGATCTTCGGCTCTGTACCGGACGGACGGACGATTACGGACGCACCGTCTTCCAGCGTGTAGAGCAGAACATTGGACTTCGGCAGACCGGTTTCTTCCGGATTGTTGTAGTCCGTGACCTTGACGACCTTGCGTCCGGCAAATTCTGTCGGCGCATTCTCGCGGAGACCGGACATGATGCCGGCCATCTTGTCCATACCGGAAAGACCCGGGAATTCGAAGCTGTCAACCTTGTTCAGGTAACGGCCGTACTTCGCATAGATCTCTTCGAGACGCTGCTTGATGGAGGAACCGATGGAACGGTAGTACGCTGCCATTTCGCAGATCAGCATGGAGCCGATGATCGCATCCTTGTCTCTGACATACGGTCCGGCAAGGTAGCCGTAGCTCTCTTCGAATCCGAAGATGAAGCGGTCAACTTCACCGGCTGCCTCAAGCTGGGCAATCTGATCGCCGATCCACTTGAAGCCGGTCAGAACGTGACGCAGTTCAACACCGTAGTTCTCGGCAATCTTGTCGGCCAGCGGTGTGGAGACGATCGACATGCAGGCAACCGGGTTCTTCGGCATGGTGCCGTTTTCGATTCTTCCTGCACAGATGTAGTCGAGCAGGAGCGCGCCCATTTCGTTGCCGCTGACAAGCTCATAACTGCCGTCCGGACACTTCATGGCAATACCGACACGGTCCGCATCCGGATCCGTCGCCAGCATCAGATCAGCACCGGTCTGCTTTGCCAGTTCGAGACCCTTCTCCAGTGCTTCGAAGATTTCCGGGTTCGGATACGGGCAGGTTGTGAAATAGCCGTTGGGATATTCCTGTTCCGGAACGATGGTGATATCGGTAATTCCCATATCCTTGAGAACATGGGTTACCGGTACGAGACCGGTTCCGTTGAGCGGAGAGTAGACAAGCTTAAGACCGGCAGTCTTGCAGAGACCCGGACGAACCTGGCGTGCTTCGATTGCTTCATACAGCGCATTCTTGCAGTCTTCGCCGACGAATCTGATCAGTCCCTTTTCAACGCCTTCCGCAAAGCTCATGTACTTCGCACCGGTCAGAACATCCGTCTTCTGAATGCTGTCGTAAACAACTGCCGCCGCATCATCGGTCATCTGGCAGCCGTCCGGTCCGTACGCCTTGAAACCGTTGTATTTTGCCGGATTGTGAGATGCCGTGATCATGATACCGGCGTTGCACTTGTAATATCTTGTCGCAAAGCTGAGCGCCGGTACCGGCATCAGCTCGTCGTAGATACGGACATTGATTCCGTTGGCCGCAAGAACGCCTGCCGCATCACGCGCAAAGTTCCAGCCCTTGAGACGGGAGTCATAGGAAATTGCGAC
>CAMOOA010000136.1 GCA_946621045.1 uncultured Erysipelotrichaceae bacterium | reverse complement strand
CCTTCTGCGCCGTCTCTGCATCCCGCTGTCTTTGATCTGCACCGCGGCCGCAGCGATTCTGTATATAAAAAACGGTCTCCGCAGAAACCGTTCCTCTTAATAATCGTTCAGCGCATTCTGGCGGAGAAACCGGATGTGATCGCCCGGCCGCATGTTCTTCACGCCCGGAACCATGTCTTCCGTGATCAGCTGTTCCTGTCCTGCAATATCCCGTACAACTGCGCCCTGCACATCCATGCGGACAATGATGCCCTCCGCTTCCCCCGGAGCCGCCGGCATGGAACGGACACCTCCGTTCACAAAGCTGAGATCCAGGTTTCCGAGCGGTGAAGGTGCGCTTTCATTCACGGGAATCGGTTTGCGGAACAGTTCATAATAAAGCTGGTTTTTCTGCGTTGTCTCCCGTGAAAAATCAGCCAGTTCCAATATCTTTTCGAAGTCTTTCATAGCAGTATTTCCTTTTTTCACATGTATATACGTTCTTAATCAGAATAATCCACACATCTGCGGCAGATCGCACGCTTCTGTGTCCATACATGATATTATACTTATAAATATTGAGTTGAGGAACAGTATGAGCAGTAATGAACAAAAACCGGCATTCGAACAGGTTTACCTCGATAATTACAGTTACATCTACAATTACGTGTATATGCGTCTTCTTCATCGTGAAAACACCGAGGACATTGTCAGTTCCGTGTTTACCAAGGCGATGACGCATTATGATGACTATAACAGTTCGCTTTCCAGCATCCGCACATGGCTCTGCAATATTGCCCGCAATACCGTTACGGACTTCTTCCGTCTCAAGCGCAACCAGACCCATGTGGATATCGATGAGATCATTGAACCGGGCGTGGAAGATGAGTACAACCTGCTCGCAGATGCCATGAACCAGCAGCTGTTCAAAATTCTTTCGCATCTGTCTGACAGCGACCGCGAGTTTCTCGCGCTCCGATACAACAAGGAACTTTCCAATGATGAGATCGGTGCGATTCTGAATATTTCACCGAAAGCCGTTTCCGAGCGCTATCGCCGGCTGCTTGCCAAATGCCGTGCGATTGCGGAGGAATACCATATCTCCAAGGAGGATTTATGAGCGAACAGAAGTCTCTTTTCCGGGAAAAAAGCCTTGAACAGTTTTCCAGTCCGGAACAGCTGAATGATTATATCCGCGTCGCAAACCCGAGCATATTTATCGTGCTCGGCGCAGTTATCGCATTTCTGATCGGCGTTGTCATCTGGAGTATGAACGGAACGATCGACAGCCATGTGGAAGTCAGTGCCGTTGCCTCCAGCGGAATCCTCACCGCCTATGTGCCGGAAAAGGAAGCGGCCGATCTTTCTGAAAAGAGCACCATTGCGATCAACGGCGGAGAATATCCGATCAGCGCAATTTCCAATCTGATGAGAGCGGCTGATGTTCTGGATGAACACCAGCTTGCCGTATACGGACTGAGCGCAAATCAGATGGTTTATGCGGTATCCGCCGAAACCACCCTGCCCGACGGATCCTACAATGCCCGCATCATCATGGCGAAACTGCGTCCTTCGGAACTGATTCTGAACTGAGGAGATACGATGCCGTCTACTGCGAAGAAAATCAAACAGCCGATTACGAAAGGCATCGCAAAGGTTCCTGTCATCATGCAGCTGGAAGCACTGGAATGCGGTGCGGCCTGCCTGACAATGATCCTTGCGTACTATGACAAATGGATTCCTCTGGAAAAAGTACGCCAGGACTGCGGTGTCTCGCGCGACGGCTCCAATGCCCTGAATATCCTGAAAGCGGCCCGTTCCTATGGTCTTGAAGCCAACGGATATCGTTTTGAGCTTGAAAGCATCCAGAAGGAAGGTCTTTTTCCGTGTATCATCCACTGGAACTTCAATCATTTTGTGGTGCTGAACGGTTTTACCCGAAAGAAGGAAGCCGTTCTGAACGATCCGGCCCGCGGTACGGTAAAGGTTCCGCTGGAAGAATTCGACCGCAGCTTTACCGGCATCACGCTCTGCTTTGAGCCCTCGGAAAACTTCGTTCCGGAAGGCCGTCCGGCAAGCATGCTTTCCTATGTCGCAAAGCGCCTGCATAATTCCCGGACCGCTGTCGTGTTTGTCGTTCTGACCACGATCATCGCCTCCCTGTTCGATCTGATCCAGCCCGCCTTCTCCAAGGTATTTGTCGACTATCTGCTTCAGGGCAGGAATCTTTCCTGGGCAGTACCGTTCCTTGCGATGCTGGCGGCATTCTCGCTCCTGCAGCTGCTGGTCCAGTGGATCAGCACGATCTACTCTCTCAAGATCAACGGAAAACTCGATGCGGTCGGCACAACCACCTATATCTGGAAAGTCCTTCAGCTGCCGATCAATTTCTTCTCGCAGCGCATGGCCGGTGATATCCAGTCAAGAATGTCCAGCAATACGGAAATCGCCGCCACACTGGTACAGACGATGGCTCCCCTTCTTCTGAATGCGGTCATGATGGTCGTGTACCTCTTTATCATGATTCATTACAGTCCTCTGCTGACATCGATCGGACTGCTTTCGATATTCATCAATCTCGTTCTGGCAAATATGATCTCCCGCCGGCGCGTCAATCTTACGCGGGTCGCCATGCGTGATCAGGGCAAACTTGCCGGCGCAACCGCCTCCGGCATTCAGATGATCGAGACGATCAAGGCAACCGGCGCAGAAAACGGATTCTTCGGACGCTGGAGCGGCTATCAGGCAAGCGTCAACCGCGCATCTGTTGATTTTGCCCGGCTGAACAGCCTGCTCGGAACGATTCCCGCCCTTGTGCGCGCTGTACTGAACAATGTCATTCTGATCCTCGGTGTATGGCTCACAATGAAAGGCAGATTCACTGCCGGTACGATCATGCTGTTTCAGGGTTTTCTGTCCAGGTTCGAAGCACCCGCGCAGTCGCTGATCTCTGCCGGCCAGACCATTCAGGAGATGCGCACCAGCATTGAACGCGTAGAGGATGTCATGGCGTATGAGACCGATCCCGCCTTCAATACCCCGGCGGACAGTGATGATGATACGCAGTATCAGAAACTCTCCGGCGCAGTGGAAGTAAACAATGTCACATTCGGCTACTCTCCGCTGGCGCAGCCGCTGATCAAAAACTTCTCCCTCTCCCTGAAGCCCGGCGCACGCGTTGCGCTGGTCGGTACTTCCGGCTGCGGAAAGAGCACCATAGCCAAGCTGATCAGCGGACTGTATCAGCCATGGGAAGGAACCGTCACATTTGACGGAAAAACCCAGCAGGAGATCAACCGCAGCGTCTTTACCGGATCGCTTGCGGTCGTCGATCAGGATATCATCCTGTTTGAAGATACCATCGCAAACAATATCAAGATGTGGGACAACTCCATCGAGGATTTTGAAATGATCCTCGCGGCGAAGGATGCCCAGATCCATGAAGACATTGTCTCCCGCCCCAACGGCTACCGCCATGTTCTTGTGGAAGGCGGCAGCGACTTCTCCGGCGGACAGCGGCAGCGGATCGAGATCGCACGCGTGCTTGCGCAGGATCCCCGCATCATCATTCTCGATGAAGCCACCTCCGCACTGGACGCGCGGACCGAATACGAAGTCGTCAATGCGATCGTCGCACGCGGCATCACCTGCATTGTTGTGGCGCATCGTCTGTCCACGATCCGTGACTGCGACGAGATCATTGTCCTTGACCACGGTGACGTCGTCGACCGCGGAACACATGAATACTTATATAAGAACTGCGGGCTCTACAAACAGCTCGTGACAAATCAATAGGTGAACTATGGGCTGGTTTGAAGAACAGATCAAGCAACGTCAGATCAGTGATGAACGGGCGTTCAGTGAGACATTTTC
>CAMOOA010000135.1 GCA_946621045.1 uncultured Erysipelotrichaceae bacterium | reverse complement strand
TACGGACGCGGCGGATCGATGCTGCTGAATCACGCAACCGATCAGTTCAAGCAGCCGGGATCCAGCGTAAAGCCGTTCCTCGACTATGCGCTTGCCTTTGAATATCTCGGCTGGTCAACGAGTCATGTGGTTACCGACCGGCCGATCACCTATCAGGGCACGAACATGATCATCAAAAATGCCAACGGCGTCTACAACGGACAGGTCACCTTGTCCTATGCGATTTCCGCTTCGCTGAACACCCCTGCCATTCAGGCGCTGCAGGATGTCATCAACACCGCCGGATGGGATACCGTGGTGCAGTATGTCAACAGTCTCGGTTTCTCCAAGGTTACCTATGACAATTTTGATATCGGATTTGCGATCGGCGGCTCCAACTTCACCGCTTCCTGCGAGGAAGTCATGGCAGCGCATGCCGTCCTCATGAACGGTGGTAATTACATCAAGCCGCATACAATTCAGAAGATCGAATTCCGCAGCGGAAACAACGAGCCCCTGCAGCCGTACTACGAGCCGAACAATGTGCTCTCTCCGCAGGCTGCCTATCTTGCGGCACAGCTGATGTATACCGCAGTCCACGGAGGCGTGTTCAATTATCTTGATATCCTCTCCCGTGACTATGCGACTTACGGAAAGACCGGAACATCCGACTGGGGTGATGAAGGTCTGCAGTATAACATTCCGCAGGGCGCTTCCAAGGACAAATGGATGGTCTGTGACACCAGCGAATATACGATCTGTACCTGGGTCGGATATGAAAAAGGCGTAAAGGATAAGAACACGTACTTTGACCGTGACAAGTCCGCCCTGAACATTCCGGGCAATATCTGTTCGCTGGTTCTTGATGCCCTTAACCGCGACCATGCACCGGAACCTCTGGCAATGCCGGAAGGAATCTCGCAGATCACGCATATTCTCGGAACCTTCCCCTATTCCTCCGTACTGCCGGACATGGACTCCTCGCTTATTACAACCGGACTTGTGAAAAGCGACTTTGCCGCTCTGGCAGATCCGCAGACAAACGGAACCATCAGCGATCTTGCAAGTTTCAATGCATCGCTGAAGGGCGATACGCTTGTTCTGGACTGGACGGCCTATCCTGATCCGGACCGGCTGAAAAAAGCGGAAAACACCATGGATATCTCCCTTCGCGACAGTGCCGGAAATGTTCTGGTGGAAGCCTGGGGCAACCGTCTGTTCGACTGGAGCTGGGTCTACGGCCCGATCCGCTATAAAGCGCAGATCCGCAAAGGCGGTGAAACCGTAGCGGAGCTTACCAGTGAAGAGGATTCATTTGAGACCGATGTCTCCGACTTTGCGCAAGACACCGAGTACGAAGCCTGCGGCTATTATGCCTTCGATATCTCCGACCGGTCCTCAAATGAGATCTGTGTGAAATTCCGCACCCCCAAACCGGCATCGGCAGAACCTTCCGCTTCGCCTTCCCCGGATGCCTCTGCGGCACCGGCGTCAGAGCCTGCCGCCTCGGCGGAGCCGCAAACACAGGAACCGGAAGCAGAAGAACCGGAAGAGGCTGAGGAACAGCCCGATAACTGATTCTGTAAGAAAAGCACTGACCGCCGGTGAATGATCATATCAGAATTCCGGATCACGGATCAGTGCTTTACTTTTGATTCATCAAATTTGCCGTAGCGGCAGCTTCCTTCAAACGGGCAGCGGCTGCATTCGGGATTCCTTGCGTGACACAGATAACGGCCGAAGAAGATCAGCTGGTGATGCGTTTTGATCCAGCGCTCTTTCGGTATTTTCCGCTTCAGTTTTGTCTCCACCTCCAGCATCGTGTCTTCGGGTTTTGCAAGACCGAGCCGGCGCGATACACGGCTTACATGCGTATCTACCGCAAGCGCCGGGAGGCCGTAACATTCACTCATGATGACATTGGCGCATTTGCGGCCGACGCCCGGAAGTGAAACAAGGTCTTCCATCGTATCCGGCACTTCCCCGTTGAAGCGTTCGGTCATGCCGCGGGCCATGCCCTGAATGGCCTTTGCCTTGTTGCGGTAAAGTCCGAGTGAGGCGATGCACTGCTCAATATCTCTGAGGTCGGCTTCCGCAAGCGCAAAGGCGTCCGGATAGCGTTCAAACAGTGCCGGCGTCACACGGTTGACGGACGCATCGGTTGTCTGAGCGGACAGCACCACCGCAACCGCCATCTGATAATTATCCGCATGTTCGAGTTCGCAGTGTGCATCCGGAAACAGTTCATCCAGCGCTTCCAGTACGGTTTGTGCCTTCATAAGCCACCTTTCCCTGTTCAATCATATCTGCCGTATAGTTTTTCTTTGTCCATTCCCGCAGAATGCTGTCGATATACGGAATGGAGACTTTCTGATACATGCTTGCCTCGCGCAGGGCAAGAATGATCATCCGTTTTTCATAGGTGCGGTTCCAGTCGGAGATCCGCTCCATATCCTTCTGGGTAAGCGGACGTCTGAGTTCGCTTTCAAACAGATCAAATACCGAACGGTCGATCATGCCCGCTTCACGCGCGACCTCCGTTTCATAGAGACCGTCCAGCCGGAATGCGATCCGCTTGCCCGAAGCACGGATATCAAGATACTTTTTCGCACACAGCAGAGAAATCGTCTCATCCACTTCCTTTGCGTCCATGCATGTCTTCTGCGCCAGAGCGTCAATGGAGATCGGAATGCGGTGCTCGCTCATGAAATCAATCATGAGGACGATCATAAACTCTTTCTCCGAGAGTCCGAGATATTCCTGATGTTCAATCACCCAGTCACGGCGGTTCACAAACCGCTGTTCGTACCATTTCATAGTCAAATCCTCAGCAGTTATTTCATTGTACTCCAAACAGACGCTTTGTTATAATGTCTTGGGCTAAAATATGATTAAACGATTTCTTATATCCCTGCTCACGCTGATGCTCGTCTATTCTGCAGTTGTTGTCGGCATCAAGATCTTCGAGCCGGATAAAACCGATATAAACAGCAGTACATTCCAGCATACCGCCGCACTTGATTATGAAACCCTGCGTGATTACACGATCAGCAGCGGTGTTGCGGCGACGCATTTTTATCTGTTCTCTTCGGTTGACAACAGCGACTGCATTTATGTGGAGAGCACCGTTCTGAAAAATGCGGAGACAGCGACCGGTATGAACCTTGACGATCTGATTGAAATCGTCGATATCACAGACCTTGAGCGCACTCTTTCCACAAACCGGCTGCGGGCGGACTGGGGTGTTCTCTCCTATCCTGCCTTTGTGGCATGCCATGTCGAACGCGGCGAGATCATCGTTGACAATACACTGGAGTGGAATCCCGCTTCACCGATCTCCACTGATGATGTCGAGCGATGGCTGATGCTGAACGGAGTCTATGAAGGCTACCAGGGCGCAGAGATCATCGAAACCCCTGCCGCCTGATTCATCTGCCCACAATGATGAAGCTGATCGTTCAGCTTCTTTTTCTTATCCAAGGGCGCAGAAAAAAAGCAGTGCCGCAGCACCGCTTTCCGATAATTGATTACGCAGGATTCTCGTCGATTGCGTCAGGAATGACGTTCTTTTCAACGTCATCGATCGTATCGCGGAATTCAACCGGCAGAATAACGGATAATGTTCCGACTGCCGGCCGGTATGTCAGCATCATCTGCTGGCCGTGATAGGAAAGAATCGAAGTGATGCCGGACATTGCGGCATCCTTGAACGACTCCACGAATGCCTCGCGCTCAGGAACACCGGGAATTTCAATGACATCTCCCGGCCAGTCATTTTTGCCCTGCGGCGCCACAATGATCACACCGTTGGCGACGATGTCATCATCTGCCAGAATGTCTACGATGTAGCCAAGCATTTCCTCTTTGGAAAGATTGGT
>CAMOOA010000134.1 GCA_946621045.1 uncultured Erysipelotrichaceae bacterium | reverse complement strand
GGAAAACGGCCCGTTTCCGGACCGTTTGTCATGAAATTCAGTGCTTTTCGGCTTACTTCCGGTTCGAACGGCTGCCGAGAATCTGCAGGATCCGCAGGAACAGGTTGATGAAATCGAGGTACAGCTGGAATGCGCCGTATACCGCAAGATTTCCGCCGAGGGTACCGACACCGCCCTGGGTTCCGTAATAGAACTGCTTGATCTTCTGCATGTCCCAGGCCGTGATGACAAGGAACAGGATAACACCGATGTAGCTGATTGCCAGAGACTCACGAAGCGCCGGAATGAACAGCGACAGAACGGTTGCGATCACCAGTGCGATAAGACCTCCGATCAGAAGTCCGCTGAACTTGGTAAGATCAACGTTGGTGGTGTGTCCGATAATCGCACAGCAGAAGAACATGACTGCCGCAAACGCAAACGCTGTGAACACGGTCGGGATGTCAAATGCCATCGGCAGGAATGAAAAAGTAACGCCGGTCAGTGCCGCATAGGCATACAGCAGAATCTGTGCGGTCTTTGTCTCCATCTGTGTGATGCGCATCGAAAGGAAGATGCATACGCCGAACTGGGCGATCGCACATACGACGGTCGCGATGGAAATGACTCCAGCCATGTACATATTGCTTTTGAGAATGAGATAACCGGCAAATGCGACACCTGCAGTAATCAGCACCGCAATGCCCATCATCGAGAATACTTTTGTAATATACGCATTCAGAGTTGTACCGGTCTCATTTACGTAAGTCTGTGTCTGATTGAATTCACTCATGATCCAATACCTCCTTTATCAATACTATTTATACTTCTTTTTGACCCGCAGTCAATAGCTCTGCCCTGTCCGCTCCGGAAGGGCCGGCATCACATGCCGTATATGTACTGCAGACGGTCCTGTAACTATATACGTTCCGTTTCCGTTTTTTCCGCATCAGCCGGAACCGGTGCGGCTGTCTTCACTGCGGAATTCACCGGTACGGTGCCTGCAGGCTCGGCGAAGCCGGGCTTCGCCGCCGGCTGCCCCAGTGCGCTTCCGCACCACTGACAGACGCCTGCGCCGGGTTCATTCGGACCCGTGCAGAACGGACAGGTTCCTTCCGGTACCTTTTCCGCCGCCGGAATGATGCGCTCTGCGCCGTCCTCATGTCCGCCGAGCCAGTCCTTGATCCGTTTCAGGGCGTCAGGTCCGGAAACACGGTACATGCAGGCGTACTGCTTTCCGTTTCTGTCATGGATTCTCGCCCACACTTTGCGCATGCCCTCCTTGCGCGGTGTGATGGAATCCGCCGATGCGACCGCGCCTTTTGGAAGCGCCTTTACGGTATGGCCTGCATTGATCACAAGCCACTCCTTTCCGAGACAGAGATTTTTTTCCGCATTGATCGGCTCCATCGTATCCGCATCAAATGCCATCCCCGCATTCTGTTCCATCGTCTGAATCGACTTCTTCATATTTCCGGAACGGATGAATGCGGCAGTCAGCCCGATCACCATCACGACGATGAAGACGATCAGTCCGATGCTGAACATGCCGAGACTCAGCACGCCGTCATAATCTTCCAGCAGAGAAGTCACATTGGCGGCAGCTGCCGCTCCCGCAGCCGCAAGTGTCCATGTATGCATAGTTAACCGCCATACATGCGATGTCATCCGTTCTGTATTTGTCCTAGCCATTGGATTCACTCTCCTTCCACTGCCGGATCTCTTCCAGCATCCGCTCCCGGTCTGCCGGATCCGTTACCTCAAACCAGTGTACCGGCATCTGATGATTCAGCCAGGTATACTGACGCTTTGCATAGTTTCGGCTGTGCTTCTGAATCGCCGCCTTCACTTCGGCAAGGGAGCACCCGCCTCTTATATACGGTTCAAATTCACGGTACCCGATGCCTTTCATTGCCGGATCATCAAATGTGATTCCCGCCGCAAGCAGTCCCTTCACTTCCGCCTCCAGTCCTGCCTCAAACATCGCATCGACGCGGGCATTGATCCGTTCGTACAGTCTGCTTCGCTCCATTGTGCAGCCGGCAATGAAGAAATCATAAACCGGCTCATGTTTCTGGGAAGCCTCAATTGCACTTTTGGTCTGTCCGGTCCTTCGTTTTATCTGCAGGGCGCGGATCACCCGGCGGCGGTTGTTCGGATGAATCTTTTCCGCACTTTCCGGATCCGCTTCCCTCAGCATGTCATAAAGCGTTTCGCTGTCCAGTTCCTCGAGATCGCTGTCATCCGTTTCCGGAATCTCTTCTTCAAAATCATAGTCGTACAGACAGGCTTTCAGATACAGCCCGGTTCCGCCGCAGATAATCGGAAATGCGATCTGTCCGATTGCATTTCGGGCAGCCTTCTGAAAATCCGACACACTGTACGGCTGTTTCGGATCGAGGATATCAATCAGATGATGCGGAATCCCGCAGGTCTCTTCCTCTGTGACCTTGCCTGACCCGATATTCATTCCGCGATAGACCTGGATACTGTCGCCGCTGATAATCTCTCCGCCAAAGCGCTCTGCCGCCGTTACCGCAAAACTGCTTTTTCCCGATGCGGTAGGGCCGGCAATCACAAGCACTTTTTTCATCGCAGGAACTCCTTTGTGAGATCCTTCTCATCCAGGATGACGAATGTCGGACGGCCGTGCGGGCAGTGATACGGGTTTTCACAGTCATTGAGCTGGGAAACCACTTCATTCATCTCCTGCATCGTAAGCGCGCGGTTGAAACGGATGCTGTGATGGCACGCCATCGTCGCAATCGTTTTCTTTTCCATCCGCGTATAGCTGGATTTGCGCTCATTGCGGAAGTTGTCGAGCACATCCTGCAGGAACGGCTCTTCTTCAAGATCCTTCATCCATGCAGGAATACTGCGGACAAGCAGCGTATCATGGCCGAACGGCTCAAATGTGATATGCAGATCCGCAGCGGCTTCGTTAAGCTCGTCGATCCGCCGCACGAGATCATCCCCTGCCGCAAGCGACAGCGGCACAAGGCAGTCCAGCATCACGGGATTCCGATTCAGCGCACGGCAGTATTCTTCGAAATGAACGCGTTCCTGTGCGGCATGCTGGTCAATGACCGCAAGGCCTGCCTCACAGGCGCAGAGAATGAATTTCTCATGAAGCTGGCCGATCACCTGCATCTCCGGAAGTTTCTGTATGACCGGCTTCGGTTCGTATTTCGCAGCGGCCGGTTCCGGAATCACAGGTATCTCCGGCTCTGCCGCGACAGGTGCCGGCTTTGCCGGAAGATCCGGAATGAATGCCGGCTCCTCTTCCGGTGTCCGCATGACAGGCGCTGCCGGTTTCGGCTGCGGCGCTGAGACAAACGGCTTATGGAATGAAAGGTTGGTTTCCAGCCGAATCTGCTCATACTGCACCGATTCACGGGACGGCCGGATATTCGGCGCCAGCATCGTATTTTTCAGCGCGTCACGGACATTGTCCTTCAGAAGATACTCCAGCTGGTTTTCCTTGGAAATGCGCACCTCCCATTTTGAAGGATGCACGTTTACATCCAGCAGATGAGGGTCCATTTTAATGTTCAGAACACAGAGCGGTTTTCTTCCCTTGATGATGAAGTCTTCGTATCCGTCCATTACCGCCTGATAGAGACGGTAAGTCTTCACCATTCTGCCGTTGAGAAATATATGCATGAAATTCCGGGAAGCTCGTGTAATATTCGGCTTCACCAGGAAGCCGTTTACCTGATAGTCAAAATCCGAAAAGGAAACCGGCACTGCCGCTTCGGCAGCCTCTCTGCCCCAGCACTGAAAGATCACTTCCCTGAGATCACCGCTGCCGGATGTGCGGAATGCTTCCTTGCCGGAAGAGACAAAGCGGAAGGCAATCTCCGGATGACTCATCGCAAACTTCATGATCACAT
>CAMOOA010000133.1 GCA_946621045.1 uncultured Erysipelotrichaceae bacterium | reverse complement strand
TTCGGATCATTCGTAATCATCGTTTCTTCTCCTCCACTGTGATGAAATTCTTCGGAAACTTCTGTTTTCCGTTACCGTTGATATAAACTGCATCAAACGCAGTTACGGACGCATAGGTACAGGGCGCTGCCTGCGAGAGCTTGGTGCTGTCCGCAAGCAGGACGGTTTTTGCGCTTCGCTTCATGGCCTGTTTCTTCATGGACGCAAGCCCGAAGTCGGCGACCATCACCTCTCCCTGTTTCAGATCGATCGCACTGGCACTCATGAAGGCAAGATCGAACCGGTAATTCTCCAGCATCTGCACTGCATACTCGCCCATCATCATGTCGTACTTGGCGTCATACTGCCCGCCGGTCAGGTACACCCGGCATGCCATGTCATCACTGATCTGCCGCAGAAGATATACCGACGACGTAACGATCGTGATATCAAGATCCCGGAGATACGGAATCAAAGATGCGGTTGTGGAACCGGAATCCACGAAGATACACATGCCAGGCCGGACTAACTGTGCCGCCTCTTCGGCGATCATCGCTTTCTGATCGGCATTGACATGTTCTCTGAGCAGCACCGCCGGTTCTTTTTTCCGGCTCAGCATCTCCCGCACTTCCGGAAGTGCCGCACCGCCGTGTTCCCGGACAAGCAGACCCGCTTCCTCGAGCGCAATCAGATCGCGCATGATGCTGGAGCGGGAGGCATTCAGCCGGCCCATGAGATCTTTCACCGAGACAAATCCGTCGCTGCGGAGCTGTTCCATGATCAGTACATGCCGTTCCTTTTCAATCATTTCTCATCCTCCGATCGACACAAAATCATCTTCATACGGTTTCAGAACCTCCGGCTTCATTCCCGGCTCGTCCTCGTACCGGTAATCCTTCTGAAGCTGGTGCCACTTCGTGCGTCCGAGACTGTGATACGGCAGAAGGTTCACCGCCTTTACATGATGTTCTTTTGCGAAGGCAATGATCTCCTTCAGCGCATTGTCGTTGAATCCCGGAATTACCGGAACCCGGACGATTACATCCCTGGGACGCCGCTCACTCAGATATGTGAAGTTCTGTTTGATCAGCTCCCAGGAAGCACCTGTGGTTTCCTGCAGGATCTTCGGATCGGTATGCTTGATGTCAAACAGAAACAGATCAATATACGGTTCGCATGCCTTCAGATGTTCCGTCTCATACATGCCGGTCGTTTCCACTGCGGTATGCAGGCCGGAAGCCTTTGCCTGTTTCAGAAGTTCAATGATCGCTTCTTTCTGAAACAGCGGTTCCCCGCCGGAGAAGGTCACGCCTCCCCCGCTTTCTTCGTAATAATCCCTGTCACGCAGAACCGTTTTGATGATCTCTTCTTCCTTCATCGCCGTTCCGTTGATCGACAGCGCTCCGGGAATGCAGTTTTCGACGCAGCGTCCGCATACCGTGCAGCGGCTGCGGTCCAGATGATAGGTTCCGTTTTCAAACGATACCGCCTGATTCGGGCATACATGCATACAGGTCTAGCAGTGTTCGCACAGCCGCTCCTGATACATGACGACCGGATTTACCGTCCACGTCTCCGGATTGGCGCACCACGGACAGTGAAGCGGACAGCCTTTCAGAAAGACAGTGGTCCGGATGCCAGGCCCGTCATGAATCGCAAAGCGTTCGATGTTCGATACGTTAATCATAGAGTTCCCTGCTTAACAGTTCTTCCTGTACATGTCTGTCCAGGTCGACGAATACCGCACTGTAGCCCGCCACCCGGACGATCAGATCCCGGTGGTTTTCCGGATGGATCATCGCATCTTCCAGTTCACCCGGATCGACACAGGTCACCATCAGCTGGCATCCGCCCTTCTTGAAGTAGGTCTTCCACATGGCCCGGACCTTGGCTTCATCTTCCTTCATCATCCGCGGCGTGAACTTCATGTTCTGCACGCTGCCCGCATGGTATTTCGCATCGAATTTTGCGAGGGAATTCATGCAGGCGGTGGGGCCATTCTTAGCGGCGCCGCCGACCGGATTGTTTGCCGGATTCATATAGACGCCCTTCTTCCGGCCGTCAAGACTTGCGTCGGTCTGCAGGCCCCAGTCCGTATTGGTCTGGTTGTTGGAGATCACGATCAGGTAATACCCGAGCCCTGCGGCGATGCCGCGGTCCCGGATTCCCTTTGCGACGTATTCATACAGGTCATTGGCAAGCTCATCAACGTCTTCGATGTCATTGCCGTATTTTCCCTGCGCAAGCAGATCTTTCTGAATCAGTGCATTTTCGCGGCCTTCAAAGTTGGCAAGCGCCGCATCATTGAGCTGTTTAAGGGTGTACTTCTTTTCTTCGAACACCAGTCTGCGGACCGCATAGAGCGCATCGGAGGTATTGATGTTTCCGTACGTTTCATTCGTCCCGCCGAGAATCTCCACACCGCCGTCCAGCAGTGCCTTTCCCCGTCCGAGACAGTCATCCATCAGGATCGAGGTGAACAGGAAGCTCACCTCCTGATTCATGATTTCATAGCTGTGCTTCTGCGCATCGATGCTGAGGTCAAAGTAGTAGTCGAGCAGTGCCTTGTACTGATCGTAGAACTCGTCAAAGGTCTTAAAGCTGTCCAGCGGCTTTACTTCCACCGGTCCGGCTTTATACACGCCGTCCATCGGGTCCCTGCCTTCATTCAATGCCAGCTGCAGGATCTTCAGCAGGTTGAGCAGCGTGTTCGGCGTGCCGACGCTCTTTCCCTGAATGACAAATTCCGTACAGCCGAACGGCACATACTGCTCAGCGATTTCCCTCGGCAGACGCATTCCCCAGGCAACCGCATTCACATTGACGTCATCGTTGTATAACGTCGGATAGGTTGCGCCGGATGCCAGACACTCATATGCCGTGTCGAGAATATCCTTCGGGGTCGTATGATCAAAGCGCAGTGTGAACTGCGGCTCTACGTAACGTGTATTGCGGCAGACTTCCAGACACAGACGGGCAAACAGATCGCATGCCTCCGGATCCGGTCTTCCCTGTCCGCCGACAATGATCCGTCCGTTGACGGTTGTCCGCCGGTTTTCAATCAGTGTCCAGAGCGAATGCACGATCCGGTACGCTTCCTCCCACGTCAGGGTTCCGTTGTCGAGATCCTGTTTCAGATACGGTCCAAGGACGATATCGAGTCTTCCGTAGTTGATACAGCCGGCACACAGCGCATACAGCCACATCAGCTGCAGTGCCTGCCGGAACGTTGCGGGTTTATGATCAAGCAGATATTCAAGATCTGCCTTCATCTGAAGCAGTTCTTTCATCCGTGCCTCATCGGCATCTGCCATCGCCTGTTCGACCAGCTGAATCTGTTTCAGGATCACTTCCCGGAACAGTTCCACCGTACCGATGCACGCATCCGTAAAGTCATTCTTGGGAGCGTGTTTTACTTCTTCCATCAGTCCGCTGATGCCGAGCTTCACCAGTTTCTGATAATCCAGCATCATCCCGCTGAGACGGGCCGTTGCCATGAAGGGATATTTGCAGTCGATGAAGCGGCCGGTTGTCGTATCGTTCAGCACATCCTGGCAGTAGATGGATTTGACGTCATGGTCCTGCCAGAAGTCATAGAGCGCCATGACTCTTGCCTTATGTTCTTCGTCTTCAAACTGTCCGGCAAATTTGCGGAGTTCATGAAATACGCAGTAGTGGCCGACACCGCCGATCGAGGTGACAGAGCCGAAGCCGATCGGCAGAAAATCCAGGCGTCCGGCAATCAGGTCCTGATGTTCAATACTGCGGAACAGTGTCGGAAACAGCACCCGCAGGCAGTTGAGCTCGCGGTGTGCCTTGTCCAGGGATGCACTGTCCTGATAGGCCTTTGTATATGCCTCCATGAGGCAGAGCTGTTCTTCCGGTGTTTTTTCGGGCGCAAG
>CAMOOA010000132.1 GCA_946621045.1 uncultured Erysipelotrichaceae bacterium | reverse complement strand
CATATTTAATCCTCACTTTCTGTTATGAAATCGTAATGAATGAAAGTTATTATCAGTATTTTTATACAGGGTATTGTTCCTGAATTCATTATACCAAATGAACTGCCGGTTTACCACGCTGACCGGAGAACGCGGAAACCTTTTCTCAGTCGTTTTCCGGTTCTGCACAGAGTCTGCGAAGCCAGTTGAATACGACAAGAGTCGCATAGCTGTCCATTCCGCAGTATGCCTTGAGCTCATCGATGATCTGTTCACGGTCCGCATTTTGATCTTCCCGGTCAAGCAGGCGCCACTGAAATACCGCATCCATTCCCTGCTGAATATCCAGTTCGCTGTATCCCGGTTCATCCATGATCGACATGATGCGCTTCAGAGTCCAGACACCGCGCATGCGGGTGTCATACACATAGCCGCAGACAAACGGTGCCTGAAGGTCTTTCATACGTGCATTGACCGCATTGAGACCATCCGCATATTCCGGAAACAGGCCGGCCAGTTCACGGATCCGGATCTGTTCCGCTCCCTCCGCGTTGTACGCAAAAATCGTTCCGGTTTCCGGAATGTCTTTCAGCATCTCCTCCACAAACCGGCGGCGGTCATCATGCACGGAAAGAAACACCTTATGATCAACCGTGCCGTCTTCATCAAGAATATGAAGGCTGTATTCAAATACAAGAACATCGTACGGCTTCATTCCGCGGTACGGCGGAATCGCAAAACACTCCCATTCAAAGTCAATGAACGATACCGGAAATGTCACATCGCCGAACCATGCGGAAAGCGCGTTCCGGTCACAGTACAGACCGCCGCAGCGGTCTGCCATGATCTGCGCATACTGCATCGGCGTTCCTTCAATCCGCACCGGATCCGCATCCCGAAGATACTGGATCCCTTCCCGATGCATGGCATATCGCTCGGAGGTGCCGGTCAGCGTCAGGATGGAATTGCACGGCATGTCTGTTTCTTCCGCAAAGCACCGTTCATAGTGCCGGCACTTCTGCCGTCCGGCACAGCGGCTGGTGCGCACCGGTTCGGGAAGCGGTTCATCAACCGCTTCTTCCATTCTGGCAATCTGCCGGGAGAGATCCTTCCGGTTTGCCTCAATGACTTCCCTGACCGAAGAAGAAGGATGATTTTTGGAATTATAAAAGTGACTGCTTGTCACAAACAGCCTGGACAGATCCAGTTCATCTCCCCGCTCATAGGAAGCGTTGAGATGGATGATCCGAATCTCTTTCAGAGGAATCCCCAGATGTTCCAGCACCCAGACCGTATCGCAGTAAAACTGCATGTCATCCGCCCGCGGAAACAGGCCGACAAACAGAAAGTAGAGGTCGTATCCGTCTGCGGTACGATGCAGGAACGGAACCTTGACACGCAGACCGCCGTACTCAAAACGGGCTTTCAGAACCCATTCATGTTCCGTAAGCGCACGCAGTGATTTTGCCGGGTCATCTCCCCGCTCTCCGACAAAACAGTCGGAGGCGCCGAGATATTCCGCCGCAAGTGCGGTCACCTCATCATCAAGGCGCACCATCCGGCGGAACGGAGCCGGCTCAAGGATCCGGTCGAGCAGGAAGATCCGCGGACATCGGTTGAATTTTTTAAGATCAGAAATATGAAACATGATTCCCTCAGAATACAAAATTTCCGCTGCGGAAGACCGGTGTCTCTGATCCGTCCTTATGAATTCCGGTCACGGAAAGATCTTCCGTGCCGAACATGAAGTCTTCATGGATCGCACTGACATTTCCGCCGGCCGCACGCAGTTCCTTTTCACTCATGCGCTCACCGTTTCTGATGCAGGTCGGATAGGACGCGCCGAGTGCCAGATGACATGCGGCGTTTTCATCAAACAGGGTTTCATAAAACAGCAGATTCAGATTCGAGATGCTGCTGTCATACGGAACCAGAGCCACTTCTCCGAGACGCACGCTGCCGGCATCGCTCTCGAGCAGTGATGCAAGCGTCTTCGCCCCTTTCTTCGCCTTCCATGACGTTACTTTCCCCTTATGGAATTCAAACGAGAATCCGTCAATGATCGAACCCCCGATGCATAACGGACGGGACGCAGCCACCTTTCCTTCGGTTTTCATGCGGTGCGGTGTTGTGAAGATTTCTTCGGTCGGCATGTTCGGGTCAAACCACTGACCGGTCAGCGATGCTTTTTCGCGTCCGCCGCCCCAGATGTGGTTTTCCGGCAGCGGTACCAGCAGATCCGTTCCGATTCCGTTTTCGAAATGAAGCGCCGCAAACTGATGCCTGTTCATGATATCGCAGTGCGCCCGGATCGTATCCCCGTGCTTCTGCCAGTTTCTGACCGCATTTCCCTTCCGGTCCATATATACGGTGTGGAAGATTGCCTGATACAGTTTTTCAATCGCTTCCGCTTCGTCTCTGACACCCGGAAATACCTGCTTTGCCCAGGCGGGATTGGGAAGCGCCGCAACACACCACTGCCCGAAGCTTTTCATGGTATATTCCTGTACCTTGCGAAGCGCTTTTCCGCGCGCCATGCGCACACGTCCGACTTTCTCCTCGTCCACGCCCTTAAGCAGTCCGGGAACTTCCGATACGATATGCAGGAATGCGGCCTGTTCGCCCTGTGTTTCCTGACGCCGCAGAATCTCTGATTCACGCACCCGGGACAGCTTTTCCTCCGACGCAAACCGGTAATTGTTCCGCTGCACGAGGGCATCTTCAAACTCGATTTCCACCTTCCCGGCACCGCAGCGGTATGCCTCCTCCTGCAGAATACGCGCAAACACAACATGCTCTGCCGGAATCGTCATCACCAGGGTCTGGCCGGGCTTCAGGCACACACCGCTTTCAATGATCAGCTTCGCATATGTCTTCAGCTGTTTCTGTGATGGCATGATATTATTCTTCCTTTCCGATCAGGTTCAGCCCTGATACTTTTGTGAAACGCACTCTCGCAAAGTCACCGGCTTCATGTGCTTTTTCCGAACGGAACCGCACACATCCGTCCACATTGTCGGGGGCGTGCATGTAGCTTCTTCCGATATACATTCCGGTCAGCGGATCAATGCCTTCGATCAGCACGTCGCTTTCCGTTCCGACAAACTGTTCCTGGCGTGCATGGCTGATCGCACTCTGCACTTCCATCAGTTCATTCATCCGATGTTCCTTCACTTCCTGCGGAACATCATCTTCCAGTTCATATGCCGGCGTGTCTTCTTCTTTGGAATAGGTAAATACGCCAAGGCGGTCCCATCCGATCTCCCTCACCAGGCTGAGATTATCCTCATGGTCCTGAACGCTTTCTCCCGGGAATCCCGTGATCAGCGTTGTCCGCAGGATCGCATCCGGGAAGGTTTCACGCAGTTTCAGGCACCGCTCACGGATCAGCTCGCGGTTTCCCCTTCGATGCATTGCCGTAAGCATCCGGTCGCTTCCGTGCTGAATGGGAATATCAAAGTACGGAAGAATATGCGTTCCGGTACGGATCGTTTCAATGAGATCATCCGGGATCTCATCCGGATACAGATAGAGGATCCGGATCCAGCGGATACCCTCGATCTGATCAAGTTCCCGCAGAAGCGCGGAAAGCCGCAGTTCCCCGTAGAGGTCAATGCCGTAGCGGCTGGAATCCTGGGCAATGAGATTCAGTTCCTTTACGCCCTCCTTCGCAAGACGCTTTGCCTCCAAGACGATCTCCTCCATCGGCCGCGAGACAAACGGTCCGCGGATCAGAGGAATCGCGCAGTAACTGCAGCGGTTGTCACAGCCGTCCGCAATCCGAAGATATGCCATCCACGGTTTACCGGACAGCACACGCGTTGTCTTGCCGTATGTATTTGAAATCCGCACGCCGAGCACTTCCGAAAGGATGGCGCCGAGATTGCCGTATTCATCAATGGAAAT
>CAMOOA010000131.1 GCA_946621045.1 uncultured Erysipelotrichaceae bacterium | reverse complement strand
GAACAGGTTATAATGTGCTTAATAATCACAGAAAAGCATAATTTGGAGGAAGAAGTGAATGAAAGAGTGGACCCGCGAGGAACGTTACCGTGTTCTTCATAGTCCGGATGAGATCCGGGATCTTTATGAGCGCATATCAAACTCAGCGTATCGTCAGACATATCATGTACAGCCGGTAACCGGTCTTTCCAGCGATCCCAACGGATTTGCCTGGCATAACGGGGTCTGGCATCTGTTCTATCAGTGGTGCCCATGGGGTGCAGTCCATGGTCTGAAATACTGGTACCATGTATCTTCCAAAGACCTGATCTCCTGGAAAAATGAAGGAATCGGTCTGGCACCGGACCGGGATTATGACAATAAGGGAACGCATTCCGGCAGTGCGATCTCTGCCGGAGATGATCTGTATTTCTTCTATACCGGCAATCACCGGGATGACAACTGGGTGCGAACACCGTATACCTGTGCTGCCGTACTGGATGAAAGCGGAAAACCGCAGAAGCTGGAAGAACCGCTGTTCGGACCGCGTGATGATTACAGTGAACATCAGCGTGACCCGAAGATTGTCTGGAATGAAGAAAAGCAGAAATACTATATCTTCATCGGTGCACAGACACAGGATCTGCGCGGAACGGTTCTGATCTATGAATCCGAGAAGCTTCTGGAAGGCTGGAAGTTTTCCGGTGAACTGAAGGTTCCCGGATATGAAAACTTCGGCGGCATGTGGGAATGCCCGTGCATTCAGCGCATCAGCGGAAAGGATCTGCTGCTGTTTTCACCGCAGTACACAAAACTTCCCAACCGCGGGGAAAGCACCAACCATAATGTCTTTCTGATCGGACATATGGATTACGATACCCTGACCTTTACGCCGGAGTCGGAATACCGTTATCTGGATTACGGATTTGATTTCTATGCCGCACAGCTTGCCGCAAATGTAAGCGACCCGGATAAAGCGATCATCATTTCCTGGATCGGACTGCCGGACAATCATTACCCGACGGAAGAGGAAGACTGGGAAGGCAGTATGACCCTGCCGCGGGAGCTCCACATAAAAAACGGAAAACTGGTTCAAAACCCGCTTTCGGAAATCGAACAGCTGCGGGAGGCAGAGATCAAAGCGGAAGGCGTTCTGCCAAAGGCATGTGAACTGCTTGTCACACCGCCTGCAGGAGATTTTGATCTGAATCTCTTTACCAAAGCAGACGGAACCGGCGGATTCCGGATTCACTATAATCCGGACACAAAGACGGTGACCGTCGACCGGACAGGACTGAACAAGCGGTTTAATCAGAAGGTGTTTGAGGTGCTGGATATGCCGCTTGAGACAGAACTTCGTTCCTTGCGGATCTTCATTGATCACAGCTCGGTGGAGATCTTTGTCAATGACGGAGAGGAAGTATTCACGTCTCATTGCTACCCGGAGGATACGGAACATCATTACACTGCATCGGAAGGAACAGAGATGCATATCTGGCCGTTGCGCGCTTCCGTGAACGACGACTTTGTGATCTGAGGTATATTTGTCATGAAAAAAGTATTTGCGAGTGATTTTGACGGCACGCTGTATTTCTACAAAGCAGAGGATGAGCGCAAGCTGCCGAAGGAGAATGTTGCCAAGATCAGAGAGTATCAGGCGGCAGGGAATCTGTTCGGCTTATGCACCGGAAGACAGGTCGGAGGGCTGACTCCGTTTATCGACGAGAAGGTGGAACCGGATTTCTTTATCACCAGCAGCGGAGCCAATATCGTTGACCGGAATTACAAGGAGATCTATAAACGGGGCGTTGACCGTGATGTGGCGGATGCGCTGATCAAAGAGATGAACCCGAAAGGGTTCCGTCTCACCCTGGATGTGGAAGGGGAGATCTGTGTCTTTTCAGAGATGGATTATCCCGGACATTACAACATCATCACCGGCGTGGATGACTGCCCGCCGGGACTGATCCATCAGGTCAGCATTCATACCGAAGCGCTGGAAGATGCAGCTTATTATGCAAAATGGGTCAATGACCATTTCGGGGATAAAGTGGAGGCATTTCAGAATGTCATCGAGATCGATATCGCTCCGAAGGGCTGTTCCAAAGGAAAGGGCGTGCGGATGCTGAGGGAGATCCTTGAGGAGCAGATGGGACCGATCCGTCTGTACGGAATCGGGGACTCCATCAACGATCTGCCGCTGTTAAGAGAAAGCGATGTGTCCTATACATTCTCCTATGCGCCGAAGGAAGTGCAGGAGGAGGCGGATTTCGTCGTCAATACATTGGTGCAGGCGCTGGAACACAGTCTGCAGGAACAGCTGCCTAAAGGAGAATAATGAGTAAACCACTGGAAAAAGCAATCGCCTACGAACAGGAGATGGAATGGCGTATTTCGGAAAAGGACCGGCCGGCATTTCATCTCAGTTCACGGGTCGGCTGGATGAATGACCCGAACGGATTTTCCTGGTATGACGGGAAGTATCATCTGTTTTATCAGTATCACCCCTACAACAGCCACTGGGGACCGATGCACTGGGGACATGCGGTCAGTAAGGATCTGCTGCACTGGGAATATCTGCCCTGTGCCATGGCACCGGATGAGCCGTATGATTCCGACGGAGTTTTCTCCGGCAGTGCACTGACGCTGCCGGATGGCAGACATCTTTTGATGTACACCGGTGTGATCCGTACATTCTTTGAAGACGGACGAACACTGGATATCCAGACACAGAACATCGCCTTCGGAGACGGTATTCGTTATGAGAAATATAAAGGCAATCCCGTGATCCGCGAAGACGGACTGCCGGAAGGCGGAAGTATTCATGACTTCCGCGACCCGAAGATCTGGCAGAAAGAGGACGGCAGCTACCGTGCTGTGGTTGCGGACAACCATATCGGACACGGCGGCTGGATCCTGTTATACAGAAGCGATGATCTGATCAACTGGCAGTTCATGCACGCGCTGGCGGAAAATGAAAATCGGATCGGACTGATGTGGGAATGCCCGGACTTCTTTGAACTGGACGGAACGCATATTCTGATGGCAAGCGCCCAGGATATGTTTCCGAAAGGATTTGAGTACCATAACGGCAACGGAACATTCTATATGACCGGCAGTTATGACGAGGAAACGGAACGGTTTACGGAAGAAGATGATCATGCGGTGGACTACGGCATTGACTTCTATGCACCGCAGACGATCCTTACTCCGGACGGCCGCAGAGTCATGATCGGCTGGATGCAGAACTGGGATACCTGCAACCTGCACACCAAAAACATCCCGTGGTTCGGGATGATGAGTATTCCCCGGGAATTGTCGGTCAAAGACGGTATCCTGTACCAGAAGCCGCTGCGGGAACTCGAACAGTACCGCTGCGATGAACTGGAGCTGAAGGATATCCGCATCTCCAATGAGGTGATGCACGCGGAAGGCGTGAACGGAAGAACCGTGGACCTTGAACTGGAAGTGCGTGCGGAAGATCCCGAAAAGATGTACCAGCGCTTTGCGGTGCGGTTTGCTCAGGCTGACCGGTATCATACCGGTGTCAGTTTCCGCCCGTTTGAATCAACGCTGAAGATTGACCGGAAGTTCTCCGGCTCCCGCCGGGCTATCATTCATCAGCGCCGTGCCAAAGTCAGGCATGAACGCGGAACACTGAAACTGCGGCTGATCATCGACCGGTTCAGCGCAGAGATTTTCGTCAATGACGGCGAAAAGGTGATGTCGGCAGTCATCGATACGGATCTCTCTGCACAGGATATTTCATTCTTTGCGGACGGAACGGTTCGTGTTGATCTGAAGTACTACAGACTGGCTGTATAAGCCGGAGATCATAACAGAAACAAAAGGGGAATGTTCCCAGGTCTGCCGTGCAAGACGGATGCGGCCGGGTAATTCCCTTTTTTATG
>CAMOOA010000130.1 GCA_946621045.1 uncultured Erysipelotrichaceae bacterium | reverse complement strand
GATGCGCCGGGAATGAATGCGGCGATCCGCAGTGTCACACGTGTTGCCCTGAACAACGGTCTGGAGGTATACGGCATTTATGACGGATACAAGGGACTGCTGGAAGGCAGAATGATGAAGATGGAACGGTCCTCCGTTTCCGACATCCTCTCCCGCGGCGGAACGATTCTCGGAAGTGCAAGACTCCCGGAATTCAAGGAAGACGAGATTCAGGATGCATGTATTGAACAGCTCGGCAAAAACGGCATTGATGCCCTGGTGGTGATCGGCGGCGACGGAAGCTACCGCGGTGCGCTTGCTCTCACAAAAAAGGGAATCAACTGTATCGGACTTCCCGGCACGATTGACAATGATATTTCCGGATCGGATCTTACGATCGGATTTGATACGGCACTGAACACCTGTGTGGAATGCGTGGATAAACTGCGTGATACCAGTTCTTCCCACCACCGCTGTTCCATCGTTGAAGTTATGGGAAACCATTGCGGCGACCTTGCGCTGTATACGGCGATTTCCTGCGGCGCTGAGATGGTGATCACACCGGAAACGGGATACGATGAACTGGAGGTTCTTGAAAAGCTCCGCTATCTCGATAATGCGGTTCACAAAAGCCATGCGATCGTGATCGTATCGGAAAAGACAACGGATGTGCAGGCGCTTGCGTCCAAAATCAGTCTGAACACCGGATTCAGCGGACGTGCCACTGTACTCGGTCATATCCAGCGCGGCGGCTCGCCGACTCCGGCAGACCGTATGCTCGCAAGCCGCATGGGCGAAAAAGCAGTGGATCTTCTGATGGAAGGCATCGGCGGACATTGTGTCGGTATCGTGGATAACGAGATCATTTCTCTTCCAATTGCGGAGGCACTGGAGCGTCCCCGCAAGAGCCGCAAGAAGCTGTACCGGCTGTTTGACCGTCTGTACTGATCTTAAATTGATTATCTGACAGGGAACATCTGTTTCCTGTCGTTTTTTAAAGGCCGGCAGAGAACTGCATGCATCGGGAACGTCAGAAACGGAATGACATACTATAATACGGTTGATCTGATTATTATGTTTATCATCGCATTCTGACCGGCAATACATGCGGCATTATTATCAAAACCGGTCATTTTTCAGGAGGATGGAATATGCTTAAACAACTTACCAGCTTCGGCCACAGCTGCTTCCGCATTGAGGCGGAAAACGGATGGATCGGTGTAATCGATCCGTATCAGGAAGGATCCGTGCCCGGACTGAAACTTCCGAAGATCGAAGCGGACGCGGTGTACTGCAGTCATGATCATGCGGATCACTGCGGCGCGGATGCCGTGATCCTGCGAAAATCGGGACCGGAAAATCCGTATGCGGCAGAGACGGTTCTCACCGATCATGATGACAGGGGCGGGAGCCTGCGCGGGAAAAACCGTGTTCTGATTCTTACATGCGGGGAGGAAAAGATCGTTCATCTCGGTGATCTTGGCTGCATTCCCGATGAGAAAACTCTTGCGCCGATGAAACATGCGGATGTACTTATGATTCCGTGCGGCGGATACTATACCATCGATGCTGCACAGGCAAATGCGCTGATCGGAATGCTGGAACCGAAGACAGCGGTCCTCATGCATTTCCGCAGCGGCGGCAGGGGATATGACGTGCTTTCATCACAGGATGAAGTCTGCCGGATGATTCCCGGTACCGCTGTAAGCGGAAAATCGGGTCTGAAGCCCGGTGAATATGACGGACCGGTCATTCTGGAGCCGGAACAATAATTCCCGTTACTGCGCCAGTCCTGTCTGACTTTTAGCAGACTGCCATCCTAAGTGATGGCTTTTTTAATGAAACGAATATGAAATATTTTTTGGATATGACAGGAAGAAATGTAATTAACTGCTTAACAGAGCCGTTTGCGTCTCAAAAACAAATTAGCACTCAGTAGTTGACAGTGCTAAATTTCTGATTATCATAAGAGATGTAGCCGGAAGGCATACGAAAGATACGGAGGTAGATGAACGATGGTATACATTCCTGTAAAAAGAAACAGTGTATTTGATGATCTGATTGACGATGTATTCGGAACGCCGGGATTCAATGCGGGCAATTCCCTGATGAAGACAGATATACGGGAGAAGGACGGCATGTATGTGTTTGATATCGATCTGCCGGGATTCCGCAAAGAGGATATCCGCATCTCCCTGTATAACGGAAATCTTACCGTGACAGCCGAGCATCACAAGACCGATGAAGAAAAGAGCGCGGAAGGACAGATCATCCGCCAGGAGCGCTACATGGGTTCCTGCACAAGAAGCTGGTATGTCGGCGAGGCAATCAAGGATTCGGATGTCAAAGCGTCATTCCATGACGGCATTCTTTCCCTTGAACTTCCGACACAGAAGAAAAAGGAAGAAACAGACAAGAAGTTTATTCAGATTCTCTGAGAGAGAAACATATAAGGAGGTATTCAGACTATGATCAGATTTGCGCCTGATACAAGAAATGACTGGTTTTCGTCAATGCTGGAACCGTTCGGATCCCTGGACAACGGTCTCATGAAAACAGATATCCGGGAGAAAGACGGGAAGTATATTCTTGATATCAATCTTCCCGGTTATGCAAAGAACGATATCAAGATCAGCCTTTACAACGGTACGCTTACCGTTTCCGCGGACCATACCGTTTCGAATGAAGAGAAGTCCGATAACGGAAAGGTCGTGCGCCAGGAGCGCTTCAGCGGATCCTGCAAGCGCAGCTGGTATGTCGGCGACGGCATCAAAGATACCGATATTACTGCCGCATACGAAAACGGTGTCCTGACGATCAGCGTTCCGTCAGAGGCAAAAAAAGAAGAACCGCAGGAAAAACAGATTGCGATTCTCTGATAAAACACAATTCGCGTGAAGAGCCGGTATGAAAACATTCCGGCTTTTTTACAGCAGAATACTGCTGCAGGGGAACCGGGGCGGAAAGCTCCGGTTTTTTTGCGTCCTGACAATCCGGGTCTCAGCGATTCAGTTTACGGCTTCTTCCAGCTTGGACTTGAACCAGGCAGTGCGGTTATCCATCTGCTCAAGAATTTCAATCAGCTCGCGGTCGTGCCGTGTGTTCAGTTTGAACACATACCGCTTCACATACTTTTTCTGGTAATCGAGATTGTAATCTGCACGCTTTTTTCTCGCACGTTTTGATAATTTCTGAGCCATGACAACATTTCCTCCTATGATTGGTACACCAATCATTATAATGGTGTTGTTGAAAATGTGCAAGCGTTTTTTTTGCTTTTATACATGTATAAAAAAAGACCGCCGGATCTGCCGGCGGCACTGAATTACGATGTATTTGAGTATCAGCTGTGAGCTCTTGCGGACTTTGCCTGGATTTCCGCGATTGCGGCTTTCTGGTTCAGAATGACCGGAATAACGATCGGGTTCCGATTTGTTTTCTGGAAGAGGAACGGTTCCAGTGAGGAACGGATACAGTTCTTCAGATCGCCGAAGGTCGTGCGCTGCTGCATCTTTTTCTTCAGGGCGTTATATACGACAAGTTCGGCCTCCTTGAGGAGTGTCTGGGAATCCTTGATATAGACAAAGCCTCTCGAAAGGATGCTCGGACGGCAGAGGATCTTGTTGTAGCGGCTGTCAATCGTGACGATGACTGCGACAAGACCGGACTCTGCGAGAATCTGACGGTCCTTGATGACCGAAGTCGCAAGTCCGCTCGCATCATTTCCGTCTACGTAGATCGCATCGGTCTGAATGCGTTCATTCGCGATAAAGCATTCCTCATTGCGCATGACGACGATATCTCCGTTGGAACAGATCAGGCAGTGATCTTTCGGAACACCGGTTTCCTGCGCAGTCGCCGCATGCTGGACAAGCATCTTGTATTCTCCGTGATTCGGCATGAAGTATTTCGGCTTGATCAGATTCAGCATCAGCTTCTGTTCTTCCT
>CAMOOA010000129.1 GCA_946621045.1 uncultured Erysipelotrichaceae bacterium | reverse complement strand
TTTCCAGCACGTTGGTTGTGACGGATGTGATCTGTCCGAGACTGTTGTCGCTGAAAAATCCCATTGGTAGATACCGCATGTGCTCTGCGATTTCAATTCGTTTCCTTGCGCAGGAATCATACCCGCCTTCCGTCTGCAGCATCGATGCCTTTGCCTTGATCAGTCCGGCTCCGGCAATCGATAACACCATGATGCCAAGACTTCCGAGAATATCCCTTCCCGTAACCTGACCCGCAAGCAATGCGCGGACCATTAAGGCAATCGCAGGAATTTTCAGCGCTTCAAACATTGCCTGGAATACACTGAGCAGAATTGAGGTCTGAAATTTTCTGCGGTTTTCCTCTCCGCAGAACGCAAAGAATTTCCGGATGATTTCAACCATTGTCCTTTACCTCCATATGCAGATTCCACATTGTTTCATACAGTCCATGATGTTCCAGAAGCTCCTCATGCGTACCGGAATCCTCCACCTGTCCGTCCTTGATGACATAGATCCTGTCCGCCCCCGTAATTGTGGAGAGGCGGTGTGCGATGACGATCAGTGTCTTGCCCTGTGTGAGTTTTGAGACGGAGCGCTGAATCACCGCTTCGTTTTCCGGATCGGTATAGGCAGTCGCCTCATCGAGGATGACAACCGGCGCCGCCTTTAGCATTGCCCGCGCGATCGAGATGCGCTGCCGTTCCCCGCCGGACAGATGTCCGCCGGAAGAGCCGACCATGGTGTCATATCCGTTCTCGAGACTCATGATGAAGTCATGGCAGCCGCTCTCCTTTGCGGCGGTTTCCACTTCTTCATCCGACGCGGACGGTTTTCCGAGCCGAATGTTTTCGCGGACGGTCATATTGAACAGGTAATTGTCCTGTGATACGTAGGCGATCTGATCCGCATAGACTTCCTGCGGGATGTTCCGGATATCCGTTCCGCCGAGTGTGATTGAACCTTTGTTTACATCCCACAGGGATGCGATCAGCCTGGCAAACGTGCTCTTTCCGCTGCCGCTCGGGCCGACCAGCGCAATATAGGAGCCGGCAGGAATATCCAGATCAATGCCATGCAGTACTTCTTTATCCTTGTATGAGAAATGCACATCATTGAGCCGGATTCCGCAGTCCTTCGGTACCTCTCCAACCGATGGCCGTTCCATCTCCGGCGCATCAAGCACACTGCGCACTTCATTGACGATTGTTCCCATCGTCCGGATATCATCGGAATAGCTCATCAGGGTAATGATCGGCGTAATGACGCCCACCGCCAGGATGATGATCGTCACAAAGTCCGCCGGACTCAGACTTCCGTTTTTCACCAGAAGTCCGCCGATCGGAAGAACGGATACCATCGTCGCCGGCATGATCACCATTGCGAATGTGAAGGGAATGATGCTGGCGCGCATCCAGTCAATAAAGCTGTGGGCAGCCTCGTTGGCATCGTGCACAAACCGGTCATAACTGGACTGCGTCTTGCCGAAGACCTTGATGACCTGAATGCCGCTGATGTATTCCACCGCGGTATCATTCAGCGCCTTGGTTGCAGTTACGGTATGTTCGTAGAACTTCGCGCTGCCTGCCATCATGAAGACATAGCAAAACAGTCCGAGCGGCACTGTCGCAATGCTCGCAAGGCCCATCCGCCAGTCAATGCGGAAGATCACAATCAGAATAATGATGGGAATCAGAAAGTTCGCCGTGAACTCCGGCACGATATGGGCAAGCGTTGTCTCGATGGAGTCGATACGCTCTATCAGAATATTCTTGAGCGCACCGGAGCTCTGTTCGAGAACCGCACCCAGCGGCATGCGCGCAAGTTTTTCCGTACAGCGCTTGCGGATCTCGCCAAACACCGCAAAGGTCGCCTTATGACTTGCGGCGGTGGAACATGCATGACACAGCACGCGTCAACCCCAGAACACCGCCATCAGTGCACATCGGCCAAGATAAAACTGCAGGCTGCGGTTTCCTGTCATCAGTGCGCGGACAACATCCGTGACCACCACATACGGCGCCACCGAAAAGGCGACGCCGATAACAGCCAGTATGACACTTCGGACATACTCGCTTCCGTGGTCTCCCGTCTGTCCGAGCACCCAGGCAATCGGTGAAGACTTCTTCCCGTTTTCCATAAGCAAACTCCCTCCTGTCTCTGTTAGCTTACGTTCATAGGTTAGAATTAACTAACCCCTATATATACATATCGCCTGTCCGAAGACAGGCGTATGTGTTCTGTATTTATTGTTTAAGTCCGAGCAGCCGATTCCATCCCGGCAGGAAGAATGCCTCTACGGCATCCAGGCACCGCATGGCTTCTTCATAGCTGTAGCCATGCACCACCGGTTCAAACAGCGCGGTGACATAGGCGCTTAACAGTAAGTGCAGTTCATTCCGGCTGATCTCCCGCATCGGAAATCCGTTCTCCCGGATCACCGGCAGGAAGCGCTCCATCTCCTGCTGGTGCTCTTCGACCAGATCATGCAGGAAGTTTTCGTATTCCGTTCCCTGCGCTTTTGTGAGCAGAAGCCTATATTCCTCCATGTGCGGATAGATGATTTCCCGCATCATGACGATTTCGGAATCCTGCCGAAGATCAGCAGTATCTTCACGCATCCTGGTTTCCCAGCGGGCAATATGCGCTTTGATCCACTCCTCGATCCGCTGAACGGATGGTTCGGCGATTTCCCGGAACAGATCCGCCTTGTCTCGGCAATGGCGGTAAAGCCCGGCAGCGGTCATTCCGCTCCGCTCGCCGATCCGGCGCATGGATGCCTTCTCATATCCGTATTCCATGAATTCCGCGCGTGCGGCCGCAAGCACCCGTGCGTGGCTTTCTGTCTTGTCTCTCGGCATAACTGTTCACTTACGGTTAGATATGTCTAACTTTATGGTGTTATGTTAACGCAGTTAACTTAAAGATTCAAGCGCTTTATTTCTGTTTCTTTACCGCAAACCGGAACATATCCGCCCCGAGGATCTTTACCCCGGAGCGGTCTGCCGCAGACTCCAGTTTCCGGAGCTCTTCTTCCGTAAAGATCACGTTCACCGCATCTGCCAGTTCTTCCGCCTGGTACGGCTTCCGGCATCCGCAGATCGGAACGAGACCTTTGGAAGAAACATAGGCAATTGCGGTCTGCGCTGGCTTCAGGCCATGCGCGCGGCCGACTTCTTCCATGACCCAGTACAGATTTCCCAGCTTCCGGCGCTTTTTCTGAAACAGAAGTTTCATAATTGTTTTCTTTTCGTTCTGTTTCGGGGGCACAAGGATTCCTTCTTCCAGGACAGCCCAGGCCCAGAATGAGATATTGTTTCCCCTGCACCAGGAGACAAGCCCTTCCGTTTCCCATCTGCGGTCCAGCAGACTGTAATGATTCTGCACGCCGTACAGCGGGATGCCCGCTTCCTCAAGGATCTGTTTTGCCAGCTTACATTCCTGCAGGTTGAAGTTGGAAACGCCGATGTGATGAATCTTTCCTTCCCGGTACAGATCAGTCATCTCGTTCAGATTTTCACGGATCGAATTGGGCAGATGGAGCCAGTAGATGTCCACACTGTCCCGCTGAAAATCCGCAAGATCCTTTTCAAAGGAGGCGCGCACCTGGCCCGGCTTGTATTTTCCGCCGGGCGTGTATTTTGCGGAGATGAGTGTCCCTTCTCTGCACAGTCTTCCGGCCATCGGCTGACCTTTGCCGAGCCCGTAATCCCGTGCCGTATCGAATATTGTAAGACCCTTTGAAACCGCGGTCTTCACCGCTTCACGGATGATATCTTCACTCACATAGCTTCCCCGCAGGGCTTTGCCGTACAATGCGTCACCCCATGCGTTTGTGCCGATCACTGCTTTCGGCGATAACGTTTCTGTTCTTTCTGTCATAGTGTTATCCGTCCTTTTACCGTTCAGCGTTTCTGTACAAGAAAATCGCACCGTTCTTTGCCGGTCCCAAGTGTTCCGGTCC
>CAMOOA010000128.1 GCA_946621045.1 uncultured Erysipelotrichaceae bacterium | reverse complement strand
TTCAACGATTTTTCTTCATGGGACTTGACAAGGGGTCATTACATAACAGAATGAAACATGAGGTGCAGAAAATGAAATACGATTTCACTACAATTCTTGACCGCCGCGGGAAGGATTCCATCGCGGTGGAGCCCACCCAGTGGTACAACATCAACGTTCCGACAAAGGAAGGATTTTCACGCATCCCGATGTGGGTTGCGGATATGAGTTTTGCGACCTGTCCGACCATCATTGAAGCGATGGCGGAGCGTCTGTGGCATCCCTGTTTCGGCTACTTTGCGCCGACAAAGGAGTACTATGATGCGATCATCAGATGGCAGAAGGACCGTCATGGCGCGGAGGTGGAACCGGAACATATCGGCTATGAAAACGGCGTGCTCGGCGGGGTTGTCTCCGCACTGAATGTACTCTGTTCAAAAGGCGACTATGTGCTGTTTCATTCGCCGACCTATATCGGCTTTACCAATTCCGTTGGAGAAAACGGATATCATATGGTGCTCTCCGATCTGAAACAGGATGAGCAGGGCGTATGGCGCATGGACCTTGCGGATATGGAGAAAAAGATACAGGAGTATCACATCCATGCGGCAGTATTCTGCAGCCCGCACAATCCCTGCGGCCGCGTATGGGAATATGAAGAAATCAAAGCGATGATGGATCTCTTTGAAAAATACGAAGTCTGGGTTGTGGCGGATGAAATCTGGTCCGATCTGATTCTGAACGGAAATAAACATACCCCGGCATATTCCGTCAGCGAGTATGCCCGCATGCATACCGTGACGCAGTATGCGCCGTCCAAGACCTTCTCACTTGCCGGTCTTGTCGGAAGCTATCACATCTGTTTCAACAGATGGCTGAATGATCGGATTGCCAAGGAAGCGGCCAATACCCATTACAACAGCATGAATGTCCTCTGGATGCATGCCCTGATCGGCGCCTATACCGATGAAGGGGAGGAGTGGCTGGACGAACTCAATGAGGTGCTTTCCGGCAACGTGAACTATGCATACGACTTCATCAAAACTCATTTCAAAGGCGTTGACCTGTTCAAACCGGAGGGCACATACATGCTGTATCTGGATTGCGAACAGTGGTGTAAGGAACACAGCGTGGATATTGAAACCCTGCAGAAAAAGGGTGTCGAATACGGTGTTCTCTGGCAGGACGGTCGTCCGTTCCATCGGGATTATGCAATCCGGATGAATCTGGCGGTGCCGCGTTCCCTGGTGGAAGAGGCGTTTGACCGGCTTGATAAATATGTGTTCAACGCGGAGGAAACGCACTGATGTTTGCGCAGATCTATGCAATGCAGAGCGTGGAGGAAGCGCTGGCCTGTGTGGAGGCGGGCGCTGACCGGATCGGGGTTCTGACCGAAGAACCCGGCGGTCCGTATCCCTGCGGTGTCACCGCGGAGGAATGCCGCAGGATCTTTGCGGCGGTGGGAGACAAAGCGCTGAAGATACTGATTTCGGTGAAGGAAACACCGGAAGAGATCATTGCGGAAACGGAAGACCTGCGGCCGGATATTCTTCACCTGTGTGCGGAGTACCGCGGCAGTGCGGAATTCAAAAAACAGCTGAATGCGCGTGTTCCCGGCGTGCTTCTGATGGAGGCAATCGGTGTGCAGGATGAACGCGCCGTAGAGGATGCGGTAACCCGTGCATCCTATGCGGATATTCTGATTCTGGACTCCGTTTCGAAAACCGTCCCGGGCATCGGGGCGGCAGGCATTACCCATGACTGGTCGATTGACCGCCGGATCAAAGAGGCGGTATCCGTACCGGTTGTTCTGGCCGGCGGACTGGGACCCGACAATGTGGAAGCGGCCATTGCGGCGGTGCATCCGGACGGGGTGGATTCGCTGACTGCGACCAGTGTTAAGGAGAACGGAATCCTCGTGCGCAAGGATATTGAAAAAGTGCACGCATTCTGCAAAAAGGCGCATTCCTTCGGAGCGTAAAATTATGGAAATCTGCTGTATCGGAGATCTCTGTGCAGATCTTCTTCTGCCTTACGGTGAAGTGAAAAAGCATCTGTCGAATCTGAAAAAGGGATCGGTTGATTATTCCGAGGTCCTCTTTCAGCAGGGCGGCACCTGCGGAAATACCTGTGCAGTTCTTGGAAAACTCGGTGCGCATCCTTATTTTGTGACGGATCTCTGCGGCGATAAAATCGGCCGCTACCTGCGGGATGAAATGATTCAGAACGGGGTTGACATGTCATGGTCGCTGGAGAATCCGGACAAGGCGAATATGATATGCATCGCGGTCATCGATGAAGACAATGAGCGGGTGATCTTCCCCTGGCTGCCGCCGGGATCGGATTATCCGAAATTTTCGGCGGAGAACCTGTCGCGCATCCCGGATGAAAAGATGCTGGTGTTTTCCGGCGGAATGGTCATGAACAATGACCCTTCCAGCATGGATGCGGTCTGCGCAAAAGCCGAAGCGCTTCATAATGCCGGAAGCACGATCGTCTTTGATCTGAATGTGCGGGCGGAAACCTACGGCATGAATAATGCACGCAAGGCAGCCTATGACCGGATGATCCGGACAGCAGACATCATCATCGGCTCCGGACTCGAGGAATTCACTGCGGTAACCGGCGCTCTCAGCGTGGATGAAGCAGTGGACCGTCTCTGTCTGCTCGGCAAAACGGTAATTGCGCGGGACGGAAGGAAGCCGGTCTGCGTGGCGCATGATAATGAGCGGACCATGGTGCCGACGGAAGCGGTATTTGTCTGGCAGACGATCGGTGCGGGAGACACATTCAATGCGGGATTCCTGTATGCCCTGAACCGGGGACTCACGCCGGTGCAGGCATGCCGGTTTGCGAACGGGATTGCGGCGCATATGATTTCCACTGCCGGCCATCTTCCGGTGCCTCCGGACACGGAGGCGCGGCTGGAACGTGCATGCCGTGAAGAATAAAATATTATTAATTCATACAGTCAGCAAGGTTGGAAAGATGGCCGACTTGTGATATCATTTTTTGGCATATGTCCTGGAAAACATGGAAAAGAATACTGACCGCCGCACTGACGCTTGCGGCGTGCATCGGAATGACAGCTGCGCACACCAGTGTGCTCCTTGCGGAAGGAGAAGGCGGCGAGTGGGGCGGTGAAACCGTATCCTATACCGCAGTCAATCCTTATTACGGCGGCTGGAGCAACTGTACCTGGAGTGCATGGCAGCTTTGTTATGATCATACGGGTATCGCACTGCCGCGTTTCGGAAACGCCGGTGCGTGGTATGGAGCTGCCCCGGGGTTCGGATACGCAGTCGGAACCGCGCCTGCCCCGATGTCGGTGATCGTCTGGTCAAATCATGTCGGCTTCGTGACGGCAGTCAGTGAAGACGGATCGATGGTATATATCAAGGAAGGCGGATACTGCGGCGGATACCACGAAGGCTGGTGGCCTTCCCAGGGCGGCCGCAACGGTCAGGCATTCTACGGATATGTTTATACCGGATCCGGCGGACAGGTGATTCCGCCGACACAGGTCGTCACAACGACCACGACTTACGATGAAGCAACCGGACAGACCGTGGAGACACAGACTGTTACCGCAGCCGGAGCCGCACCGCTCATTGAATTCCCGGAAGTGAGCGAAGATGTTGTGCGGGTTGATGATGCGGCCAAGGAAGTGACCGTAAAGCGCGAGGATCTCGATGCCAAGAAGGAACTCCTGAAGGAAGACAAGCAGCAGCGCGAAGCCGCAACGGCAATTACCACAAAGCTTCTCTGTGAGTAAGACGAATACAGAAGACAACAGGGCACAGGCAGAAAATGTCTGTGCCTTTTGTTTTTGAAAATTACAGTCTGCACATATTACGCGCGGATTATTTTCCTATATAATCAATGTATACGTGAAAAATACGTGAAAAATATCAGGAGGTATCTATGGCTGATAATAAACCTTCAGGCAGACCGACCGGAGGAA
>CAMOOA010000127.1 GCA_946621045.1 uncultured Erysipelotrichaceae bacterium | reverse complement strand
TACTGCAGGGTCTTTCCAAACTGGAGTACCGCGGCTATGACTCAGCCGGCGTGACACTGGTCAACTCCAGAAAACTGAAGACGTGGAAGACGAAGGGCCGGCTCAGTGAACTGGAGAAGAAGCTTCCCGGCGATCTTGCGCAGTCATGCGGCATCGGGCATACCCGCTGGGCAACGCACGGCGTTCCCAGCAATATGAATGCTCACCCGCATATGAACAGTGACAATTCCATTTCGGTCGTGCATAACGGCATTGTTGAAAACTATGCGGTGCTGAAAAAGGAACTGCTGGAAGAGGGCTATACGTTTCACTCCGATACGGACAGTGAGGTCATTGTGCAGCTGCTGGATTTCTATTACCGCAGAAATCCGGTCATGAAGGATGCGCTGATGCGGACAGTGAAGCGGCTTGAGGGATCCTATGCGCTGTGTGTGACATCCATTTATGAACCCAATACCATCTATGTCGCAAAGAAGGAAAGTCCGATGGTGCTCGGCAGATCGAAAGAGGGCACCTTCTGCGCAAGCGATGCGCCGGCGATGCTGGAATACACCCGGGAGATCCTGCCGCTTCAGGACGGGCAGTTCGCAATTCTGAACAAGGACTCGCTGGAAGTCTTTGAGGCGGACGGAAAACCGGCGGAAACGAAGTGGATTCACTTTCCCTATGACGTGCAGTCTGCCCAGAAGGGCGGCTATGATTCGTTCATGATGAAAGAGATCCATGAACAGCCTGCTGTAATCCGGGAAACACTGCGCGGCCGGTTCCGCGGCACGCATGTGGTTCTGCCGAATATTGAAGCGATGAACATCAGCTGGAACGATATTCATGAGACGTACTTCATTGCCTGCGGCACCGCTTATCATGCATGTATCTATGCGTCAGGTCTCTATCAGCGCTATACCGGAAAACTGAGCACCGCCGTGCCTGCCTCGGAATTCCGCTACAGCAGTCCGAACGTGAATGAACACACCCTGTGCATTTTTGTTTCGCAGTCCGGTGAAACCGCGGACACGCTTGCGGCGCTGAAGCTCGCAAAGGCAAAGGGCTGTCCGACGATTGCGGTCGTCAATGTGCTCGGCTCTTCCATTGCACGCCAGACCGATGCGGTGCTCTATACCGCAGCCGGACCGGAAATCGCCGTTGCCAGCACAAAGGCCTATACCACGCAGCTCGTGCTTCTGCATGTTCTGATTCTGAAGCTGGCAGAGCTGCTTGGAATCAAGGTGAAAGGCATCGGGAAACTGATTAAGGATCTGAAGCGACTCCCTGAAATCACAGAGGAAGTGCTGAAGGAAGAACCGTTCATGAAGAAGTGCGCAGGGATGCTGAAGGATCAGCGGGATGCGTACTTCATCGGCCGTCAGCTCGACTATCCGAGCGCACTGGAAGGCGCGCTGAAACTCAAGGAAGTATCCTATGTGCACGCGGATGCCTACTATGCGGGTGAACTTAAGCACGGACCGATTGCCCTGATTGAAAAGAATACCGTTGTTCTGGCTCTGGCTACCCAGCCGGATGTGGCAGGAAAGACGATCTCCAACATCAAGGAAACCGTGGCGCGCGGAGCCCGTGTCATTCTCGTCACGGACCAGACCATGCGTGCAGATGAGTTCAGATACGTCGTGCGCATTCCGGAACTTACACCGTCACTGAGCGCGGTTCCCTGTGCGGTGCTGACCCAGCTGTTTGCCTACTATGCCGCAAAGGAAAAAGGCTGCGATATCGACAAGCCGCGCAACCTTGCCAAGTCAGTCACTGTGGAATGATCACCATCTGAAATCATGCGGAGGAGCGAAATGCCTCTCCGTTTTTCTGAATGAAAAAAGATGAGCGGATTGCCGCTCATCTTACGGAAATGCAATGTCGGGACGGTGTTTGAAGTAATCGTTCTGGTAAATCATGCGGGAAATGGAGAAGAGGTTGTTGACCTCGTTGTTGCGGCTGGTGACTTCCTCTTCGGAGAGGGATTCATCATGCGTATCATCCGATGCGTAATACGCACCGTTTTCCGTGATCCAGCTTCCGTTGGGGAAGATGACGAGTCCCGAAGCTTCATCGAAGTAATCCTTGCCGACATAAAGACGCGGATCATAATCAAGGCCGATCAGGTTCAGCACGGTAGGCAGAATATCGAAGGTGCTGTTGATGCGGTCCAGTTTCTCCGGCTTCAGCGACGGAGAATAGAAGATCATCGGCGTGCGGTCCTCATCAAACCCGTTGAGACGGTCCGCTTCCTGTCCGCCGTAATCGGCGATGATCTGAAGCGGGGTTTCGAGCGGATGATGATCCGCAAAGAGGACGATCAGGGTATTGTCCATTTTCCCTGCTTCTTCCAGTTTGCGGATAAGGTATTCCATGGACTTGTCCAGTTCAATGGACTTGGACAGGTACCGCTTTACTTCCATCGGATAGTCCGGATGCACGGCGCTGATCTGATCGAGATACCGGTTGCCGAGTTCGCTTCCCTGGTCGTAGGGGAAGTGGGTGCTGCTGGTGACATAGAGGGAGAAGAACTTCTCCTGATCGATCCAGTAGGGAATCGTCAGCTCCATCATCTCAAGATCGGACTGCCAGCCCCAGAGCCTTGTATAGTCGAGGTCATCGTAATTGAGATACGCCTGACATCCGCTGTTGGAATACAGCGTGCGGCGCTCATAGAATTCATCTTTCCAGTTGTGATAGGCGGTGGAATAATACCCGGCATGCCGGAATACGCTGAAGATACTGTTGGGCCATTCATTTCCTGCATACTGGTTCGGCGTGCAGACATCGGACAGCGGAACCAGAGAGATTTCCGAGACAAATTCACTTTCGCCGGTTGCGCAGGAGAACTTCGGCGTGTAGTGGTGGGTGAAGTCCCATCCTTCCTCTTTCATCCGGTAAAGGGTCGGCGTCAGTTCCGGATCAATAGCCATATAGTCAAAGGCTTCGATCATGACATAGACCACGTTGTAATCCTTCAGGCAGCCGGTGCGGTCGTTGAAGTCCGGGATGTTCCGGTTCATGAGGTACTGATCAATGGTCTTGATCTCCTCATTCGTCTCGTTTTCCATCAGTTCTTTCCAGGCGCTGTCATCGATCGTATCGCGGCGTGTGATCACCGGCTCTGCGGTTGTGTCCTGGGTTGGCTCGGGTGTGGTTTCCGGTGCCGCAGTTTCCTCCGGAAGAAGCAGTTCCGAAGAGGAAGAGCCTTTTGCCAGGGAGATGACATCCAGAATCAGGAAACGTCCGAGACCGAACTCTCTGATCGAGCGGTCAATAAAACGGGGATGCCGGTAGAGCGGCATATACTCCGTTGTCCTGAGGTTGGAGTATGCGGCGGCTTCCAGAAGAAGGCATCCTCCCAGCATGACCAGCAGCTTCTGTCTGAACCGGCTTTCACCGAAGTGACAGAAGATATTGATGAACAGAATGATGAGCGGTGCGATCAGTGCGGTGTAATATACCGGTTTGATCAGGGCGATGAATCCGCCCGCAAACTGGCCGATGCGGCCTGCGCCGTCGAGCGTTGCCCGGGCGGACATATAGGAACCGTAATAGTTCATGAACTGAAGCTGTGTTACGGTATAGGCTCCGAAGAAGATGCCGGTGATGCAGGTCAGAATCTTGGCGGGTTTCTCCGGAAACAGCGAGAACAGCCAGCCGAGAAACAGGGAAGCGGATACGGTATAAATGCAGATGCGGATAAAGGAGGCGTTGAACATCACACCGGGAAACGTCAGTGCCCGGAAGACGGTCTCCGCCGCAAGAAACATGGCCGCAAGCTCTGCGGATAAGATAAAGAAAAGATCCTTTTTCCACTCCATAACAGGAGATATTGTACAAAAAATCCGTAAGTCAGGAACAGCAAATTGCGTCAATCATGGACAGTTTCCGAAAAAAACAGCTACACTTGAAGCATGGATATCAGTAAATATTTTCCGGGGCTGCTCTGTTTTGCGCTCCTTGTGTTCGGACTCGG
>CAMOOA010000126.1 GCA_946621045.1 uncultured Erysipelotrichaceae bacterium | reverse complement strand
TTTCAGTTCAGAGAAACCGCAGTATTCCGAAATCTCACTGAGTGTGCGGCCGGTATGAATCAGCCGCACCGCATTCTCCAGCCGCTTGTGCTTCAGATAATCCTGGAAACTGACACCGAACTGTTCGGAGATCAGATGCGACAGATGGGTGACGGTGAGGTTTTCCTGTTCGGCGATATCGCTCAGGCGGATCTGGTCCTGGTAGTTTGCCTCAATATATTCGCTGACCCGCTTCATCCGCTTTTCATTTTTTCTCCGTTTGGAGTATTCCGTTTCACTGAGCAGTTCGATATGCGTGCGGTTCAGAATCAGATACAGGATTTCGGAAAGGTGGCTGATTACAGGAAGATGGAAGTAGTCCCCGCCTTCAAGATATGCCAGGGAGAGCTGTTCGATATGCCGGCACAGGGTATGGTAATCCGCTTCCTTCATGACGGTGCGCAGTTCGGAATCGAGAAACAGAATGTTGCGGAGCGATCCGTAATCCTGCAGGAAGTGGGAGGAAAACTGAATGATGACCAGTGTAAAACCATCCTGTTCGGAGAGGATCTCATGACTTTCATAGGCATTGATGAGCAGGGCATCGCCGGTCTTCATCGGATGCGGCTGGTTTTTGATAATGATGGTTCCGCTTCCGCTGATCGCATACAGCAGCTCCGTATCATGATGCATGTGTATGGAACGGATGCGGATCGTATTCACAAGCACACGCACGCCGCGGATGCGGTCATGGGTCACAATCTCGTATTCAATCATGGACTTCCTCCTGAAGGATACAAAAATCGCAAGATAATCGTTTCTGAATCCTAACATTATCATCGTATGAAACCGCTTTCCTTTCTACAATAAAATTAAGAAAAGAGATGGAAAGGAGGCTCAAATGTTCTATATCGGCGCGGATATCGGAACATCATCCGTAAAACTCCTGCTGGTGGATGAAGCCGGCAGAATCCAGAACACAATTTCGAAAACTTATCCTCTGGAGCTTCTGAACAACGGCTGGTCCCAGCAGAACCCGGAAGACTGGTGGACCGCAACCGTTGAAGGTCTGAAGGAACTGACTGCGGGCATCGACCCGAAGGACGTAAAGGGCATCGGCTGCGGCGGCCAGATGCATGGTCTTGTCATCCTGGACGAAAACGACAATGTCATCCGTCCCTGCATTCTCTGGAATGACAGCCGCACGGTAAAGGAGACCGATTACCTCAACGAGGTCATCGGAAAAGACAGACTCTCCGCGTATACCGCAAATATCGCCTTTGCAGGCTTTACCGCCCCGAAGATTCTCTGGGTGAAGGAAAACGAACCGGAGAACTTCGCACGGATCAAGAAGGTGATGCTGCCGAAGGATTACATCAACTACAGACTCACCGGCGTGCACTGCTCGGATTACTCCGACGCAAGCGGAACCTTACTGCTGGATGTCGAGCACAAGTGCTGGTCGAAGGAGATGTGTGAGATCTGTTCGGTCGACGAGGCATGGCTGCCGAAGCTGTACGAAAGCTATGACAAGGTCGGCGAAGTCAACTGTGCGGAACTGCCGTTCCTGCAAGGCGTTACCGTTGCGGCAGGAGCCGGCGACAATGCGGCGGCCGCAATCGGAACCAACACCGTATCCGGACAGTCCTGCAATATCTCACTCGGCACAAGCGGAACGATCTTCATCACCGACGAGCACTTCGCGGTGGATCCCAACAATGCCCTGCATGCATTCGCACATGCCAGCGGCAGATATCACCTCATGGGATGCATGTTAAGTGCGGCCAGCGCAAACAGCTGGTTTGCGAAGGACATCCTGAACCGGGAAAGCCACAGCGAAATCCAGAGTGAGATCCCGGCAGATCTTCCGGGAAACAACCGGGTCTACTTCCTGCCGTATCTGATGGGGGAGCGCAGTCCGCTCAACGATCCCGACGCAAGAGCCTGCTTTGTCGGAATGAACATGGCGACTACGCCGGCGGAAATGTATCTTGCGGTGATGGAAGGCGTTGCCTTTGCGATCCGTGACTCACTCGAAGTCGCAAAATCACTCGGCATTGACCTGAAGGCTTCCACACTGTGCGGCGGCGGCGCAAAGTCCCCGCTCTGGCGGAAGATCATGGCCAACGTGCTGAACATCCGCATCGACATTCCGGAGACCGAAGAAGGTCCGGGTTACGGCGGCGCGCTGCTCGCAATGACGGCAGACGGAAAGTACGCATCGATCGATGAATGCGCAGCCTCCTTCTGCAAAATCAGAGAGTGCATCGAGCCTGATCCCGCACTTGCGGCGAAGTATGAGGAAAAATATCAGACATTCCGTTCGATTTACCCGGCATTAAAAGAGATCTTTAAAAAACTGTAAATAAAAGGAGGAAATAATTTTTATGGCTATCTTCAAAGACATCCCGGCAATCCCTTACGAAGGTCCGGCATCCACGAATCCGCTGGCATTCAAGTACTACGACAGGGACCGCGTCATCCTCGGAAAGAAGATGAGCGAGCACCTGCCGTTTGCGATGGCATGGTGGCACAACCTCGGCGCCGCAGGCACCGACATGTTCGGCCGCGACACGGCAGACAAATCCTTCGGCTGCGATGAAAAGGGCACGATGGAACATGCGAAGGCAAAGGTCGACGCAGGTTTCGAATTCATGCAGAAACTGGGAATTGAATATTTCTGTTTCCATGATGTGGATCTGGTTCCGGAAGCGGATGACATCAAGGTAACCAACCAGCGCCTTGATGAGATCTCCGACTACATCCTTGAAAAGATGAAGGGCACCAACATCCGGTGCCTCTGGGGAACCGCAAACATGTTCTCCAACCCGCGCTTCATGAACGGCGCAGGCTCCACCAACTCCGTTGATGTATATGCATTTGCGGCAGCGCAGATCAAGAAGGCGCTCGACCTCACCGTCAAGCTCGGCGGCCGCGGCTATGTCTTCTGGGGCGGACGTGAAGGTTATGAAACCCTGCTCAACACCGATATGAAGTTCGAACAGGAAAACATCGCAAGCCTCATGCATATGGCAGTCGACTACGGACGTTCCATCGGATTCACCGGCGACTTCTACATCGAGCCGAAACCGAAAGAACCGATGAAGCATCAGTATGACTTCGATGCGGCGACCGCAATCGGATTCCTGCGTCAGTACGGCCTCGACAAGGATTTCAAGATGAATATCGAAGCCAACCACGCAACTCTGGCAGGTCATACCTTCCAGCATGATCTGCGCATCAGCGCAATCAACGGCATGCTTGGCAGCATCGACGCAAACCAGGGCGATATGTTACTCGGATGGGATACCGATGAATTCCCGTTTGATGTCTATGAGGCAACCAAGTGCATGTACGAAGTGCTGAAGAACGGCGGACTCACCGGCGGCTTCAACTTCGACTCCAAGAACCGCCGTCCTTCCTACACCGCGGAAGACATGTTCTATGCATACATCCTCGGTATGGATACCTTCGCACTCGGTCTCATCAAGGCCGCAGAGATCATCGAAGACGGCCGCATCGACCAGTTCATCAAGGACAAGTACTCCTCCTGGGAAGGCGAACTCGGTCAGAAGATCCGCGATCACAAGACCGATCTGAAGGAACTCGCCGCATACGCAGAGAAGCTCGGCAATGCAGAACTGCCGGGAAGCGGACGGCAGGAATACCTCGAAGGCGTCTTCAACAACATTCTCTTTAAGTAATCCGAATTACAGGCCAGACCCCATAACAGTAAGACACCGCAGGATTTTCTGCGGTGTTTTCCGTAAGCCTTAGTCTTTACATTTTTATGGATTTTGACGGAAAATCTTTACTTTTCCGGGCGGTTTTTGGAGAATAAAGTAAAGATTGGTGATTATCAGATGTTCAGATATGACGGCCTGGAGGCAGCACTTCGAAAGAAAGGCAAACAGAAAACAGATCTCTGCAGGGATCTGGGTCTTTCTTCGCGTACCGTCGCAAAAATAGCGAAAGGGGAGAAGCT